>CAUZKS010000021.1:0-14246 GCA_963580625.1 Dehalococcoidia bacterium
AAGCGGTCATGGATCTGACAGAGGGGAAAGGCGTCGACTGTGTTGTTGAAGCCACAGGGGACCCGGACGGCATAAACGTGGCACTCCAGTTAGTGCGAAATCGCGGCACCATCATAGGATTCAGCCTCGTGTCGGCAGACGAGCCCTCGATACTCAGACACCAGGAATGGATGCGCAAAGAAGTTCGCATTCTCCCGACGAACGCAGCAGGAGCTATCGACCCTGTCGCGCCCATCCGTGACATGGTCGGTCTTCGGGATAGAGGCTGGTGGGACCCGGCGGAGTTGATCACTCACCGCGTTGGATGGGACCATGTGCAGGACGCATACGAGATGTACGCAGATCGTGCCGATGGGGTGATCAAGATTGCGATAGCTATCGAATAATTAACTTGATCATGACCAGAATTTCTCCGCCACGGTAAATACATAACCAAAAAAGATCAGGCACTCGATTCAGGAGGGACAACCAGATGAAGACCTATTCGCTCACAGGCCCACGGAAGCTCGAAGCTACCGAGGCGCCCGACCCGACCGTTGCCGACGGGCAGGTTCTACTTGAGATCGAGCACGTATCGATCTGCGGAAGTGACACGCACCTGAATTACGAGCCCGTCTTCGCTGAAGAGCGGTACCCCATGACACCCGGCATGCCCTGCCACGAGATAGCAGGCACAATCGTCGAGTCCAAGAACCCGGACTACGTTGTCGGCCAACGTGCGATCGTTTTGACGGAACGGAACGCAGCTGGAGAGATCTCCTCCGGTGGCCTTGCAGAGCTGATCTCCACAAGTCGAGTAATCCCTATCCCAGACTACGGAGGTACGGATGAGTGGATCATGTGTCAGCCCTCCGGCACCGTCCTGTACTCAGCGAGGCGCTGGGGCACCACGGACGACAAGCGCATCGCCGTCCTGGGTCAGGGTGCTATCGGTCTCTCATTTACGATGATCGCCGCTAACCAGGGTGCGCAGGAAGTGATCGCAATCGATCTTGAAGACTACCGGCTCGCAAAGTCCTCCGAGTTCGGCGCCACGGGGACCATCAACGCCGATAAAGAGAACGTCGTAGAAGCCCTTGCCGAGCTAACCGGTGGCCATGGAGTGGACGTAGTTGTAGACGCCTCCGGTGACGCCGACGGGCTTAACCAGGCGGTAAACCTGGTCAATCCGCGGGGACTCGTAATCGGCTTCAGCCTCGTAGAGACCGTAACCAACCCCACGGTGTTCCGTCACCAGGAATGGATGCGCAAAGAGGTCAAGGTAATCCCCACCGGTTCCGCCGGCTCTGTGGACGCCACTTCTTGCATCGCAGACATGGTCGCCCTCCGAGACCGAGGATGGATGGACCCGGCACGATTGACCACCCACGCTCACACGTGGGATCAGATACCGGAGGCCTACGACCTGTACGCTGACCGAAAAGACGGCATCATCAAGACCGTCATCTCGATCAAGTAGTAACCATCAGTTGGCGAACCGACTGGAATCCGATCGCCAACCGACGCAACAGAAACGAGGATATCGATCCAATGCGAGCAGCGCGAATGTCGGCGCCCCAGACTATCGAGTTCTTCGAGATGGACACTCCGAAGCCGGCAGAGGGTGAGATCCTTCTGAAGGTCCAGCAAGTGTCGGTCTGCGGTAGCGACACGCACATGTTCTACGACCAGGTTCTGCCCGAGGAGATGTACCCAAGTAGGCCAGGATCTCCGTGCCACGAAATTGCAGGGACGGTCATCGAATCACGCTCCGACAAAATTAATGTCGGACAGAGGGCGATTGTGCTCTCCAGCTTTAGAAACCCTGACGCCCTTGGCGGGCTCGTTGAATACATCAACATCCCGGAAAACATGGTAATGCCGCTTCCGGATCATCGCGGCCTGGATGAGTGGTTGATGTGCCAGCCAATGGGCACGGTACTTTTCGCTACCAAGCTCTGGGGGCCGACTGCAGGTCTGCGGATCGGGGTTGTCGGCCAGGGCGCCATCGGGCTGTCGTTCACAAACCTCGCCGCAGCGCAAGGCGCAGCGCAGGTGATCGGGATTGATCTCCTCGATTACCGGCTCGAAAAGTCCATCGAGATGGGCGCATCGGCCACTATCAACCCGGATAACGTCGATCCAATTGAGGCGATCGCCGAGCTTACTGACGGGCACGGCTTTGACGTCGTGGTGGACGCCTCTGGTGACCCTGAAGGCCTGAACCAGGCGGTCTCCTATGTCAACCAGTACGGCAAGGTGCTCGGGTTCAGCTTGATCAGCATGAACTCCGTAATCCCGTTCAAGCACATGGCCTGGATGGGCAAAGTCGCCACCCTCATCCCGTGCTCCTCGGTCAGTTCTCCTGACCCGACCGGGGACATAAAGGAGGTCATTGCGCTGATGGACAGAGGTTGGATAGATCCCTCCAAACTCATCACCCACAACTTGACGTTTGACGACATCCCGAAAGCCTACGAGATGTACTCGAAGCAGCAGGACGGCATCATCAAGGCTGTCATGGCGGTCAATGGCGGCGGGTAATCACCGGACCGACCCTGAACGTGCCATAATCGCCACCCGGGCGCGGTTCAGAACTAAACGCACATAACAAATAAATAAACACAGGAGTCCAATATGCCGCTCGAAGTTGGGACGCAAGCGCCCTCTTTTGCTTTGAAAGACAGTGACCGAAACGACGTCAGTCTCAGTGACTACTCGGGCAAGACAGTCGTCCTATCCTTCTACCCGGCCGCGTTCTCCGGCGTGTGTGACACCGAGATGTGCGCATTCAGGGACTCGCTCTCAGATCTGAACTCCGCCAACGCCGATGTCCTTGGGATCGCGGTGGACAACTTCTTCGTTGCGAAGGAGTTCAAGACCAAGCACAACCTGAACTTCCCGATCCTTGTTGATCACACGGCAAACACCGCACGGGCCTACGACACGGTTCTTGAGAACTTCGCAGGCATGGACGGTTACACCGCCGCCAACCGCACGGTCTACGTGGTAGACGGTTCCGGAACGATTCAATACGTATGGCGCGGCGAGAACCCAGGCATCGAGCCGGATTACGACGCAGTCAAGGCAGCGGTAGACGGACTCAAGTAGTTCGCCAACCTGCGTCAACAAAGCTCAACTGAAAAGGCCCCGGGAATTCCCGGGGCCTTTTCGCGTTCGATCTATTTCGATGTTGTTATCACGCCTTTGACACAAGGATCGGGACCACCACACCGAAGATTACGAAGAACGCCGCAAACTCGGCCAGCAGATGAAGTCTCCGCCCCTTCGCCAGAATAAAAAGCACCGGCGCCATTAACAGCTCTATCACCAGCACTCCGGCCACAAATACCCAGTCACTTACCTCGCCCCGTACTGCCGAGTACGCCACAGCAGTGACAATCCCGATTATCGGCCAGATAACCAACGCCACTCCATGCATCATCAAAATCGAGCGCGCCAAGTGGTTGTCTTCTGGGTCAGCTGTCTTGATGAAACTCGGCGGGTTGTACACGAACATTAGAGACAGGTGGGCGACGAACACAAGCGCCATCAACGTGCCCGACAGAAATCCTGCGACGATCGTCATGTGGCGGAATCCCGGGTCAGGTGCACCCTCTGGGTCGACGGGGTCGACTTACGAACCTGACCCGGGGGATCCCAGCGGCGCACCAAAAACGCTCTTAGGCCGTGCTGCATTTGGAGCATAAGTTGCCAGGCAACTCCGACCTCCCGGCTGGGCGCCAGAGCGAACATGCTTGGCCCCGCGCCCGACATCAAGATCCCCATGGCTCCAAGGCTTCGGAACGTTTCACGGATCGCTGCATATTCAGCAAATACCTTCTCCACATAAGGTTCAAATACGTTGAAGAAAAATTGAGCAGGCGCATCGCCACCACCCCTAATGCGTCCTGCCAGTTTGTGCGTCAGAACGCCCCGCGTGTGATCTGACTCGTCGATCTGATCGTACAGACGAGCCGTTTTGTCCGGGAGGTCTGACTCAGGCGAAACCACCACCATCCACTGGATGTTCGCGTGGACCAAAGGGACCACATGCTCACCCCTGCCCTGCACGAGAGCTGTCCCACCGCTCAGGAAATAAGGGACGTCGGAGCCGATTTCCGTCGCTATCTCTTCAAGGGCCCCAAGCTCGAGTTCGAGTTCCCAGAGATCGTTAAGGCCGTTCAGAACCGATGCCGCATCACTGGATCCCCCACCTAGTCCGGCGGCCACGGGAATATGTTTTTGCAGCGTGATATCGACGCCCCGGTCAACGCCGGTCACCTCTTTAAGTTTTCGTGCGGCTACGAGCGCCAGATTGTCCTCACCGGCAAGGTCTGGATCGTCACAGGTAAGCGTGATGTCGTCGGCCCGCTTCAGCGTCACGTCGTCATGAAGATCGATCGTCTGCATGATCGACACGATGTCGTGGAACCCGTCATCGCGTTTGCCAAGCACTTCCAGCGTCAGATTAATTTTGGCGTGCGCCTCTAGCTCAAGGACCGACTCAAAGGCCATCAGTTTCCCGTCTCCGGTTCTAGCTCTGAGTGCGCCTCATACAACCGTCCCCACTCGGCGATAGATAGGGTTCGCGGACGCCGCATCGAGTCCAGCTCCGCCCGGGCGATGATGTCTGACGCTTGCCCTACTTCTATGATCAGACCTCGTGCCAGCGAATTGTGTAGTTGCTTACGAGGCGCTTTGAACCCGGCCCGGACAAACTTGAAAAAACCGGCTTCATCGTCGAGCTCCAGCGGTTTGTCACGGCGCCTGACAAGGCGGATTACAGATGAGACGACCTTCGGCGGCGGGATAAACGCGGAGCCAGGCACATCGAACAGTACTTCCGGGTCGGCGTAGAAGCGCGTGGCTACCGACAGCATCCCCATCTTCCCATCCGGGGCCGCCATCTCCAACGCCACTTCACGCTGAATCATCACCACGATCTCGGCCGGGGGATTTTTCGACCCAAGAAAACGCCGGATGATGTTTGCGGCGGCGTAGTACGGCAGGTTTGCGACGACTTTGTAGGGCCGTCCAACGACCTCCGGAACGTCCCCGCCCTCTTCAAAATGAAGATCCCGGGCGTCCGACTCGATAACCCGTACGTTGTCCTGAGATTCGTAGCGCTCTGAGAGCATCGACGCCAGTGCGCCATCCAGTTCGATCAGGACTAGATGATCAGCCTTATCGGCAAGCATCCCGGTGATAGCGCCCCGGCCCGGTCCGACCTCAAGAATCGTCTCTCCGGATTCGATTCGAGCCGCGTCGACGATGCGCGCTGAGATAGCAGCATCTTTCAGGAAGTGTTGTCCCAGGGACTTTTTCGGGGATCCGCCCCGCCGACGTTTCACATCGTACGTTGCGGATCCCCGATCAAAACTCTGGGAGTGGTCGTGCACCTTCATTCGATCAAACAACGCTAGTATGCGCGTAGAAAACGACTCGAGCCAGGCCAACCTGCGTCACCCGAGGTGACTCACTTACCGCTGCTTCCTTCCGGATCTGACGGGGTTCACGAGGCCTCGCCGCGCAGGACCCAACTCTCAACACCGTATCTACGACGTATTGACCAACGTGTCCGGCCTCCTGAAGGGATTAAGCCCTGCTGAAGCGGATTGCAGGTACAGGACACCGCTAACTCCCCGCCTAGCACGACCACCCCCCAGTATACGTCCCGCGCTTTCCATTTTCGGCACGAATTCACACCCAATGCGACTGCTGAGTCACCTCATGGCTGCACCGTCCATTATTCAAGGGCGCTGGATACACTGTCCGCATGCCTCAGAAAGTTCGCAAAGCCGTAATCCCCGCAGCCGGACTCGGCACACGTTTTCTCCCGGTTACCAGCGCCGTCCCAAAACCCTTGCTACCCGTCATCGACAGGCCGCTTATTTTCTACGCCGTCGCAGAGGCAGCTGCCGCGGGCATACATGAGATCGCCATGGTTCTATCGCCCGGTCTCGAAGCCGTTGCCGATTATTTTTCGCCGAACGGTCCCATGGAGGAGGCGCTGGAAGAACGAGGCGATACAGAACGCTTAGCCATGCTCCACAAGATTCACAGCCTCGCCGAGGTTACGGTGCTCGAACAGACTGAGCCGAAGGGGCTTGGCGACGCCGTACTGATGGCACGCGCTTTCGTTGGAGACGAGACGTTTGCCGTAATACTGCCGGATGACTTGATCTGGTCCGATACGCCGGCCATAGCGCAATTAGCTCAGGTGGCTGAGGAGCACGGCGGCAGCGTTGTGGCCGCCAAGCGCGTTCCGAGTGAGGCGATCCCAAATCTCGGGATCATCGACGCCGATCCTCTGGGAGGAGGCGTGCATCGCGTCCAGGGTCTGGTCGAGAAGCCCTCCTTCGAGGAAGCCCCCAGCGATCTGGCGATCATCGGGCGATATGTCCTTACATCCGGAGTGTTCGATCGCATCAAACATGGCGCAGCGGGGGCGCTCGGCGAGATTCAACTGACCGACGCCATTGCCGCAGCTATCGGCCAGGAGCCTTTGCATGCGAGGGAATTCGAGGGCGACCATATCGATGCAGGAACGCCGGCCGGCCTCTTCGCCGCAAACATTTACGAGGCACGCAGACGGGACGACATGGCTGAGGTGATCGCCGAGTTGGGGCTACTTCCCGATTGAATCTTATGAACGAATAGCGCATCGAATAATCAGTCCGGACAATCAGATCAATTCCGCTAATTACGAGATCCGATTTATTTGGCCCACGCAAACCCAACCATGACGATACTCACCGTCGCGCCGAAATCACACCGTGAATCGACGAAATATGTCCCACCTGAGTCAGTTCAGATCTGAAAAAAACGCTTACTTTGGCAACGATTCCGCTTCACCACTCACCGATGGCCAGCGTGAGCGGTTCAACGGCCTGTCTTATTTTGACGAGGCGCCTCAATTCGCTCTCCGATTGACGGCATCGCTGGTCGAAAATGCCACTGAGATCGAAATCCCGCTGTCCACGGGTGGAGTGACCTCAACCCACCGCTGGGCAACGGTAATTGTCGAGATCGGCGGGAAGCAGGAAACACTCACGGTCTTCCGTGAAAATGAGTACGGCCCGCTCTTTTTGCCGTTCCGAGACGGAACCGCGGGCGATGAGACCTACGCCGTAGGGCGATACCTTGAAGTACACCCACTAGAGGACGGCAACCTCTGGCTGGACTTCAACTACGCGTATAACCCGTTCTGCGCCTACAACGACAACTGGGCCTGTCCGATACCGCCGCCAGAGAATCGCATCGCCGCGCCGATCAGGGCCGGGGAGCGATCATACCTAGACCCGGAACACTAGCGCTGCTGTTGCAGTGCCGGTCCTTCGAGATCCTCACAATACAGAGATAGCGTTCTCCAAGATGACAGAGAAGGTTTGACTTCCTCAACAACGTAGGGGCGACGCTTGTTCCGCACATCACTAGGTATCAATGTGCGTCCAGCAGACCGTCATTCTAAGCGCTATGCGCAGTATTTCAGCCGGCGAGATTCTTCATCTCGAGCTCCTCAGAATGACTTGACGCCGTTATGACAATCCTTTGGATGTATCGCAATAACACCTTGGGACGGATATCAATCGTCCCCTACAACCGTCATCGCTGGATGCAGGCGGGGCAAGCGCCGTCTCTACAGGTTCACGCCAACGGCGCGTACTGAGGCTGCTCGAAGCATGTCGCCTTGCAAGACAACCGTGCGAATAGCGCTAGTCACGCTCCAGCGATAGCACCGCCATGAATGCCTCTTGCGGAACGTCCACGCTGCCGATCTTCTTCATCCGCTTCTTCCCCTTAGCCTGCTTCTCCAACAGCTTTCGCTTGCGCGTCACATCGCCCCCGTAGCACTTCGCAAGGACGTTCTTTCGCATTGCCTTGACCGTCTCCCGGGCGACCACTCGGCTGCCGATAGCGGACTGGATCGGCACCTCAAACATCTGTCGCGGGATCAGCTTCTTAAGCTTGGAAACCAGTTCCCGGCCCTGCCCCTGGGCGTTGTCCCTATGGAGCATCATCGAAAGCGCGTCCACCGGCGTGTAGTTCACAAGAACGTCCAGCTTCACCATGTCACCTGGTCGTGACTCGCCGATCGAATAGTCCATCGACGCATAGCCTTGAGATCGCGATTTCAGTTGGCTATGGAAGTCAACCAGCAACTCCGCCATCGGCATCTTGTACTCAAGTAAAACCCGGGCGTCCGCGGCGGCTGAACTGGAGGAGTCTTTCCGATTGGAATCGACCGATTGCAGGTACTCCATCCGCGTGTACTCGCCGCGGCGGCTCGTTACGAGCTCCATCACGGCGCCAATGTGCCTTGACGGGGCCACGATGCTCAGGTCCACCCATGGCTCATGGATCTTATCGATCTCCTGAACGGGTGGCATTGCAGACGGGTTGTCTACTTCCACCTCGCCCCCGTTCGTCAACATCACCTTGTAGCCAACACTCGGCGCTGTTGCAATAAGCGTCAGGTCGTACTCGCGCTCAAGCCGTTCCTGCGTCACATCCATGTGGAGCAGCCCAAGGAAACCACAGCGGAAACCGAAACCCAGCGCAGCAGATGACTCTGGTTCAAAAGATAGCGCCGGATCGTTCAGTCGCAGTTTTTCTAATGCCTCACGCAACTCTGGGAATGATTCGCCGTCTGCCGGGTACAATCCTGTGTACACCATCGGTTTCATGGGCTCGTAGCCCGGCAGCGGGTCGGCATTTGACGACCCGCCGATGGTCACCGTGTCGCCAACACGGCAGGCCGCGACATCTTTCAGCCCCGTGGCGACGTAGCCAACCTCGCCCGTCTCCAAAGACTCTTCACTGGTCATGGCCGGCCCGAAGTAGCCGACCTCTAGTGCCTCGGCCGTTGCGCCGGTCGCCATCAGCCGGATAGACGCGGTTCTATCAAGTCGACCGTCCACTGCCCGCACATAAGCGATAACGCCCTTGTACGAGTCATACTTGCTGTCAAATATCAACGCCCTTAGTGGTGCGTCCGGATCTCCCTTCGGGGGCGATACGCGATCCACTATGGCCTCAAGAATCTCGACCACGCCTTCACCCGTCTTGGCTGAGACGAAAACAAATTCATCGTCCGAGAATCCGAACACGGACGCCATTTCGCTGGCGACCCGTTCGGGCTCAGCAGCCGGAAGGTCGATTTTATTGACTACCGGGATGATCGGAAGGTCATACTCCATCGCCAGATAGACGTTCGCCAGCGTCTGGGCCTGGATGCCCTGCGTGGCGTCGACCACAAGCAGCGCGCCGTCAGAAGCAGCCAGGCTACGCGAAACTTCGTACGTGAAGTCCACATGCCCGGGCGTGTCGATCAAGTTCAGTTGATATTCAGACTTGTCTGCCCCGGTGTACGCCAGCCGGACCGCCTGCGCCTTGATAGTTATTCCGCGCTCACGTTCCAGATCCATCGAATCCAGATGTTGCGCCGTCAACTCCCGGTCCGAGACGGCGCCGGTGGCCTGCATCAGTCGGTCGGCGAGCGTGGATTTGCCATGATCGATGTGGGCGATGATGCAGAAATTGCGTATGTGGGAGAGATCCATCACCTGAATGATAGAACGGATCCGGCATGAACACCTGCGTAAAAGTCGAACATGTCTTGGCTATTCACGCAGATCGTCCCTGCTCAATCCAGCGTCACCCCGACGGCGCTGCCGATGCCGAAGGTCACGGCGGCGGCGATTGCGCCGATCACGAACATCCGAAATCCTCCCCGCAGTATCGAGTTTCCGGTGAATGCCGCCATGATTCCGCCCACAATCAACAGCGCAATAGTGGAGGCGGTGGCGGCGGCAATTAAGGCCGTGTTGCCTCCGGTAAATATGAACGGAACGACCGGAAATATCGCGCCAACAGTGAACGCCAAGATGGAACTCCATGCGGCAGCCCATGGCGATCCAAGCTCATCTGGGTCCACGCCCAACTTCTCCCGGGAGAGCGTGTCCAATGCCGTGGTCCTGTTGGACATCAGCTGGCTGGCGATATTCGCCGCCTGCTCTTTTGCGATGCCCTTGCCAACGTAGATCTCGGCTATCTGCTCGGCCGCTAGCCCTGGATGATTATCAAACAGGCGCTCTTCGAAGCGTATCAGGTGCTCATACATGTCCCGCTGGGAGCGCATCGAGACCCATTCGCCCGCGCCCATCGAAAACGCTCCAGCAAACAACCCGGCGATTCCGGCAAGCAATACGATGTTGGAGTCGCTCGTGCCACCGGCGACGCCCATTACCAGGCTGAAGTTGGACACGAGTCCGTCGTTTATCCCGAGCACCGCAGCACGAAGGCTGCCGCTTGAACTGGCGCTTCGTCCGATGGCGGTGCGTATTCCGTCAAATGCGTCCGGCCCGGCGAGTTCCGCAAGCTCCGTTGCGTGCGCCCGGGCATCGTCCTCAAGCTCGCGTAAAGATGGGTGCGCGGCGTAGGCAGCGACGGCACGTTCCTCGCCGCGTATGAGGAGCGGCAGCAACACCGCCCGTTCTGAGCCGATGAGTTTTGACGCCCACCAGACGAGCCTCAGGCGAAAGCTCAGGTTCGACTGCTGTATCGAATCCAGGTCTATTCCCAGCTTCTCGGCCCACTCGCGGGCGTGTTCTAGCTCCTCCGCCGCAAGACGGGCATACCCCGACGCTTTCGTGGGATCAGATTCTGCGTCCCCGATTCGTCGGTACAGCGCCGCCAGTTCCATCTCATGACGAAGGTACGCACGAAGATCCGCTGACTCTGGGGGTGTTTCAGGGTTTAATGTCATCGAGGTAGTGAATGTAGCAGGGCAAACCCCATGTTGACCGTAGAGCTTGGCTGGAAAACATTGATGGGACCTTACCCGTCTTCCCGGCCGGTGGCGTCACTGAATTCCGGATCCGGTCGTCCTTCTCAAGCGTTATTGGCAGCCTGGCATTAAATGCTGCCTGTATGATCCGCTCCGCCAAAAGTCACCTGCCGACGACCTTGATGGTATCAATGCCCCGTCAAGGCCAGGCTTCAGCCCACAACCGCCCGCACGCGGGCCCCGATACAAATCGATGACACAGCAAGTCGTATATCAAAGCCCGAACGGAACGCCGTTTCCGGTCGATTGGGCGCACGTCGACCTCGCACGGGATCGGTGGCGTTGGGACCAGGTCCACAATCCCACGCCGCTGACTCCGCTGGCGCAGGACTTAATCGCCGTAAAACGACAGGGGATGTACCGGGGTGGCGATGCCACCGGACGACCCTTCCATGAAGAGCGGATGTACGCCAACGGCTACGGATTTTCACGCAGGCTGGAGGGCGATCCTAAAAGCGCAGAAAGGTACCGGGAACTTGCTGCAAGAGATTCCGAAGAAAGAAGCGATCGCCTTATCGATCTCTGGGAATCCAGTTATTTACCCGAAACCGAGGCCCTGACCCGTCAAATACAGGAGTGGGCCTCTCCGGACGATTCACTTCTAGATCTGTTGAGCCGATACGACCAGATCGAAATAGCGTGGCGGAGATGTGGCGATCTGCACACCCTCTCAACAGGATTGGCGGGTGTCGCGATGCGACAGTTCGACGAGTTCTGCCGCAACAAGTTTGGCGACGAAGGCACCCGCATTGCCGTGGAATCGATCTCTGGTATGCCAAATATGTCCATCAAATCAGGGCGCGCCCTGTGGGAGCTGTCGCGCGAGGCCGTTGACCGTCCGACGGTCGCTGATCTACTACGTTCTCACCCCACAGAAGAATTCCTGTCCAACCTCGATGAGGTTGCCGAAGGACCGGCTTTCAGGAACCATCTGAATGAATTTCTTGAAATCTGGGGACAGCGAAACGAGTCGTACTACGAGGTTGGATATTTGACATGGCGTGAAGACCCTGAGGTTGTGCTGTCCATAATCCGTACCTACATCGACGTCGCTGAAGACCAGAACCCATCCGTCCTCCACCAGCGCGCTATCGCGTCCCGAATCGCCCGGACCGAAGACATCAAATCACGTCTGGCCGACTCTGCGGCATTGGACGAATTTTTGATCGGCCAGCGAAGGGCACAGCAGCACACGGTTCTCATGGAAGATCACAATTATTTCATCGACCAGCGAGCCTACACATCATTAAGGACGCCCCACCAGGCGATCGGTGCGCGACTGCTGGAAGACGGAGCTCTAAATAACGTAGACGACGTTTTTTATCTCCACATGAAGGAGATCAAGGAACACGCCGATCATTCTGGCCGCAAATATCAGTCATTGATTACGCAACGCCGTGAAGACAGACAGAAGTGGATGCACGTCCTGCCCCCTCCTATGATCGGCGGAGACGCGGCGCTTGCTACACCGCCCCATGCCGGTGAATCCAAGGGCACCCGTATCGCAACCATTCAAGGCCTTGCCGCTAGCGCCGGTGCGGTCACCGGTATCGCGCGATTGATCCTCTCGTTGGACGAAGCCAGGCGGCTGTCACCGGGCGACATCCTTGTCACCTATGCCACCGCGCCACCCTGGACGCCGCTTTTTGCTATCGCAGGCGGCGTGGTAACCGATGCAGGCGGTCCACTCGCCCACTGCGCGGTGGTCGCCCGTGAATACGGCATTCCGGCAGTCGTAGGCGCTACGAAGGCCACGTCGACGATCAAAGACGGCATGACCATCAGCGTCAATGGGACGACGGGTCTAGTTACCATCCTGGGTTAGCACAGAGCTCTGCGCCAAAATAAAAACGGGGCCACCAACGTGGGAACGAAGGCAGCCCCTGAGTCAAACCGAAGTAGCGGCCCGACCTTTAATTACAGTACTACGAGAAGCAACGAGATCACATCACATGTTAGCGTTCGTCTCGGTGTCCTCTGTGATCAACACTCCATGGCTTTGAGGTCCGCCGGGCACCGCAAGAACCAACCGGCCTCGGCGCGGGGGAGGATGTGAATGTTCGTAGGACAAGGCTACTCTCACGGCCACGCGGCACTTCGATCGTCCTTTGACCAGATAGGCTGGCACCGAGCCTCCGTTCCGGTGCTAACGCACTTTGAGGTGTTTAGGAGGGCGTAACCGATCACCGGAATTCAATGCACATTACCGGCTGTTTCTGACTTCAAGATCGTAACCCCGATGAAAGCGAGCGGAACTTATTGTGGCAAGGATAACTCTCGAAATAAGACGAGTGCCCAAAGTAGGAATGCATCAACAACTGGTGGATACCGTGAAAGAGTCTTTCAGTCACTCTGATAGGGCTGGTATTGTCACCCGATCAGTACAGACCCCACATTTGATGACACCAGATGTCATGACTGCGGTGGCTTTTACAAGCTGGGACGATGTTGAGCAGATGACTGTTACGGCAAGTTCAAACAAAGAATCTCAGCAACGGCAGATGTCTATCGCGGAGTATTGCGCCAGTGCCCAGACCATTCAGGCACTGGATGTGATATCACCAGGTGATCTCAATATCGCAGACTCTCACTACATGAGAAGAAGTTTTATGGTCGCCAAACGAGGAGAGGTAGGAAATCTACTTGAAACACTCCTCGAATGGCAGCAGGCCTTCCCTGATGGCTCGCGTCCGACCGTTCAAAAAGCGATCTCTGGCAATGTCGATCAACTTCGCGTCACACATACGTTTAGGAGTCTGGGTGATCTCGTTGAAAGATCAACCGCTATTGCTACAAGTCCAGATTACGAACAATTCAGATCCCGCATGGATAGCTCTACGATCAGTGTGTCTGGCTACAATAGTCGGATCGTTTACAAGAACGTTGCGGGTTAACCTGCAGGCGTCTCAGTAACCGGGTCAATGTAAAGCAAGTTTTAGTAAAAGAAGAGTCAAAATGTTAGGCGAAAAAATAGGCCACGCATCGGGACCAACCCAACTCAAAGTTCTGCCCGCAAAAAATGGTGCCCCACAGATAGAAACTACGGCCACTGGGACCGGGACATTTCTTGGTGTTGAAGTCCAAACCATGTCCACTTATGCGGCAGGGTTCCAAGCAGACGGCAGTCTCTACGGTGAATGCCCTGACTCAGGATTAATAATGGCAGCAGACGGTGTAGCGACATTTCGGGCGTCGGCTACTGGACACATGACCGGAGACGGTGGTGCTGTGTTCAAAGGAGTTGCTTACTTCACAACTTCTGCGCCATCACTTTCCGCCCTCAATGGAAAGACCATCATGTTCGATTGGGTAACTGATGCCGACGGCACAGGTACCTGGGACCTGTGGGAATGGGCCTAGCTTCCGAATGAGATGGGCCTGGGCCGGTTAGGTGCACAGAGCCCGAATCTGATTC
>CAUZKS010000022.1:0-13872 GCA_963580625.1 Dehalococcoidia bacterium
AGCCGGACGTGTCCCGTGACCACACAGAGCGGATGCTCAAAGGGATGGGCGCAAACATCGAGGTCAACGGGCTGACCGTCACCACCTCCGCATCAGAACTCAAGGCCGCAGACGTTGAGGTGCCCGGGGATGTGTCGTCTGCTGCATTCTGGATCGTCGCCGCAGCCGCCCACCCGGACGCCGATATCACGCTGTCCAATGTCGGAGTCAACCCGACGCGGACCGGCATCTTTGAAGTGCTTCGGGCCATGGGCGTGGATATCGAGCTGGTAAATCAGCGGGATGTCGCAGGCGAGCCGGTGGCCGATCTCAGGGTGCGTTCTTCTCAATTGAAGGGTGTCGATATCAACGGAGATGTCGTCCCGTTGATGATCGACGAGATCCCGGTGATTGCGGTCGCCGCTGCGATGGCCGAGGGCACAACACGCATTACCGACGCGGCAGAGCTGCGGGTCAAGGAATCGGACCGAATTTCGGCGACAGTCGCATGGCTCAAATCGGCCGGTGTGGGGCATGAGGAGGCGGAAGAGGGTCTTACGATCCACGGCGGCGGTCGCATTCAGAGCGCAGTGGCCGACAGCTTTGACGATCATCGGATTGCGATGTCGCTCGCTATCGCTGGACTGGTTAGCGAGGGGACGATCGGAATCGAAAGAGCGGAATCGGTCAATATTTCATACCCGACTTTCTGGCGTGACCTAGACACCCTCTCCGGAGTCGTTAGGTGACAGATTCCCCCGATACTTCAAACACATTGAATGTTCCTGAAAAAATACAGGGCAAACAACGTCCTATGATCGTCGTCCTGTCGGGTCCATCTGGCGTCGGCAAAGACGCCATCCTTGAACGGATGGCCGAACTGAAATACCCGTACCACTTCGTCATCACCGCGACTACCCGTGAGCCGCGCCAGGGTGAGGTGGACGGCGTGAATCACTATTTTGTTGATCGAGAGCGCTTCCAGAAGTTGATCGATTCCAACGAACTCCTAGAACATGCCGAGGTCTACGGCAACATGTACGGGGTTCCCAAGCAGCAGGTGAAAGAAGCTCTGGCGGCCGGCCGGCACGTGATGATCCGGGTTGATGTTCAAGGCGCCGCACGCATCCGTCAGCTGGTCAAAGACGTACTCCTGATATTCATAATGCCACCGGACCTACAGAGCCTTCAGGTACGATTGGAGGACCGCGGCACAGACGCCCTTGAAGCGATCACGGAACGTCGCGCAAAGGCCATCAATGAGATAAATGATGCGGAGTGGTTTGACGTCAGCGTCGTCAATCACGACGACCAACTTGACGAGGCGGTCCGGGAAGTGATCAACGTGATAGACGCCGAGTCTGAACGTGACTCCCCAAGGGATTTCAACCTCTGAAACCCTTACAGTCTGGTCACAATCAAGCAGTCCCTATGGTCCAATCGCGCTCAGGTATATCTGAGTAGTAACGGAGTCCACAATGCCGAACGAGATTGGTCTGTTTGAGGCCATCGACACCCAGCGAGCACTTCGCTACATCAAGCCGGACCCCATCCCGTCCGAGATGCTTGACCGCATCCTCCTAGCGGCTTCAAAAGCGCCCAGCGGTGGGAACAATCAACCCTGGGAATTTGTCATCATCCAGGACCAGGACGTCAAGGATCAGATCGCCGTTTACTACAAGCGCGCATGGGACGAGAGTTATGGCCTGTCAAAGGACCCCGGTCGTCTTGGGGCTCGCTCCTACAGCTCTGCCGAACACCTCGCCAGCCATATAGCGGAAGCGCCGCTCTGGATCGTCATCTGCGTGCGCCACAACGGCTCTCCGGAGACGATGGGCCGTGGAGCCTCGGTCTTCCCAGCGGTACAGAACATGCTCCTGGCCGCTCGCGGTCTCGGTCTCGCAAGCGTTCTGACAACGTTCCACACCAGATTCGAGGCAGAGGTACGAAGAATTCTCGATTTGCCGGAGAACGTACAGACGGTCGCCCTGCTACCGTTCGGGTTCCCGGAAGAGGGACACGGTTACGGACCGACCCGCCGAGCCCCGGTAGACGAAGTCATGCACTTCGACCGCTGGTAGACGCCAATCGGGCGTCCATGAAGGGTCTAGCCGGCCCGCCCGCAGGCGGTACTAGGCCCGCCGGGTCTCACCCGCCTCGGTATTCGCTTTTTCGTAGTCTGTCGGTCTGGCTCTGGACGTATTCCGACCGCGTCATTGACGGCTTGTTTGAGTCGATAATTTCGCGAGCTTCGGCGGCGTTGTCTGACAGTAGATCGACAACGGTCAATGCCATCGAAATCGCCGAGTCAACGACAGCTCGTCGATAGTCGGCGATGACGTAGTCGATGCCATGACCGGTACCGTCCGCTGCTGCCACATACGGGTGCAGAGCGGGCATTATCTGTGACAGGTCTCCCATGTCCGTCGACCCACCGGCGTTCACGGTATCCGCCTGGGTCATTAGGGCGTCTTCCCCGAACTCGGTGACCACGTTCTCGGTAAACACCCTGGCAAGATCCTTATTGTTATCCAGCGGTAGATATCCGGGAATCGACACGATCTCCAACTTTGCACCCATGGCAAGCGCGCCGGCACGGTAGCAGTCCTCGACCCGGGCAGCGATCTTGTCCACCGCCGCCATCGTCCGGCCTCGTACGCGTCCTTCGTATACCACCTCGGCGGGAACGGCGTTCGTTGCTACGCCGCCGCGCGTGATGATCCCGTGCACACGGGTCTGGTTCTCGGCCTCGAAGGTTTCTCGCTGCGTATTGATGGCGGATAGAGCCAACATCGCCGCCTGCAGTGCGTTCACGCCCTGGTGCGGTGCTCCGCCGGCATGGGCCGCCTTGCCTAGGAACCTGACGTAGTGGACCACGTGAGCGTTGCTGGTACCGCCGACAATGAAACGGCGCTGGGCCTTGCTCGAGCTGGTGTGGATCATCATCGCCATGTCGATGTCGTCGAAAGCGCCCAGCCGTATCATCTCCTGCTTGCCCGATAACAGCCCTAGCCGACCAGCCTCCCGCAAGCCCCAGCGCATCTCTACATCGATGAACTCTTCTGCCGGGGTCGCGACAAAAGCGGCCCGGCCAGAGAGAGTGGAGGCGACTTCAGGGACCCCGAGTCCGATAGCGGCGCCAATAAGCGCGCCGAGTTGAGAATGGTGACCGCAAGCGTGCGCCGCCCCGGTAGTCATGTCCGCGCCGGGATGGCCCGGTGCTTTCACGGCGTCAAGTTCCCCAATTACGGCCACCGTCGGACCTTGACCGTTAAATGTTCTGAGGCCTTTCATGCCGGTTATGGCGATCCCTGTCTCGGGTTTCACGCCGGCCTTCGTCAGCGCCTCGGCGACAACCTTCGCCGTACGTTCTTCCGTAAATCCGGGCTCAGGATGTTCGTATATATCGCGCGCCAGGCGAATGATCTCATCCGCGGAGCCTTCGATAGCCCGACGGACGGCTGTTTTGACTTCGATCCTGTTTAGTTCCCTTATCGTGCTCATTCCGTGTACGACCGTTCACTCAGGAATGCCCGCTGAAGGATCAAATACTCGTCCTTCGTCATCGCCGGTTTGTGCTCCGATATCACCCGCATGCCTTCAGATGCTCCGTTCGATAGAAGATCGACCACCGTCATAGCCATCGCCTTGCCGGCATCGAGGACCGCAAGGTTATAGTCGTCCACGACCATGTCCTCGGCGTGGTTTGACCGCCCAACGGCGCCGCCGACATACGGATGTATGCCCGGCATCAACTGGGTGAGGTCACCCATGTCAGTTGAGCCACCTCGTCGCCCGAATTCATGGACCCGATCGCTTCCGACCAGCGCCTCGGCGTTAGCGCGGTGGAGCGCCGTCAGGTTTTCATCCGGTGCGAGCGGTAGATAACCCGGGAGCGTCGTGATCTCCACCCTCGCCCCAACTGCAAGCGCGCCGGCACGCAGCGCACGGTCCACTTTCTCATTGGCGCTTCTGATCGCATTGATGCTTGACCCACGCACAAATGTCTCCATCCGCACATCGTCAGGAACGGCGTTCACCACCGAACCGCCCCTCGTGATGATCGGGTGGATCCGTACCATGTCCTCGTCCCTGTAGGTCTCGCGCTGCGCATGAATCCCGGCGATCGCCATATGCGCCGCGTTCAGGGCGTTAATGCCGAGGTGCGGCGCGCCACCGGCATGCGATTTCACACCGACATATTTGATGAACTTGGCCACCAGTCCGGTGTTGGTCCCGCCGACGCCAAAGCCGTCATGCGGGTTTTCCGTGGTGACGTGGGTCATCATGCAAATGTCTACATCATCCAGTTCGCCGAGCCGGACAAACTCGGGCTTGCCGCCCAGGAATTCAATTCGACCCGCCATACGCTGTTCGTTGCGCCATTCGATCTCGACGTACTCTTCTGCGGGAACGACCATCAAAGTCACGCTACCGGAGAGCGATTCGAGCACTCCCGGAGCTTGCAGTCCTATGGCCGCCGCCAGCATGTTGCCGAGCTGGCAGTGATGGGCGCAGGCGTGCGCTGCCGTGGTTTCAGGATCCGCATTCGGATGCCCGGGCACCGGGAGAGCGTCAAGCTCCGCAAGGATGGCGATGTTTGGCCCGGGAGACCCGCCTTGCAAGGTTGCCGTCATTCCGGTGACGGCGATGTCCTCCCGCACATCAAGCCCGAGCGATCTGATCGCGGCGGCGGTCGCGGCCGATGTCTTGATCTCCTTGTATCCCGTCTCGGGGTGACCCAGTACGGTTGTCGCAAGATCGATAGCCGACTGTCCGTGCGACGAGATGTGGATCGAGACGACCTCTTTGAGGTCTGCTGCGCTTCTAATAGTGGCCAACGGTTACTCCGTTTGGGGGCTGGGCGAGCCGGGAAAAACAGAAGTGTACCAAGAGACGCGAAAACTTCAGTGATCTCCGGTTCTGGCAGGGTTCCGGATAAGAGCTGATCAAAGCGACCGTGACAAGTTTCGCTATTAAATAACCGGACCGACGGCCCCCCCTTATAATTTTGGGCATGAAAATTGTGATCGCCCCTCAGGGGTTCAAAGGCTCGCTTACCGCCCTTCAAATTGCTCGCGCTATCGAAAAGGGCGTAAAGGCTGTGATGCCCGACGCCGAGACGGTGCTCGTTCCGGCGGCGGACGGCGGCGATGGGACGCTGCAGGCGCTTGTCGATAGCTCCAACGGAACCATCGAGACCGCAACGGTGTCCGATCCGTTGGGACGTCCCATCGAGGCTACCTGGGGCGCGATGGGCGATGGCGAGACCGCCGTTATCGAGATGGCGGGTGCGTCCGGGCTGGCGCTGCTCGCGCTGGACGAGCTGGACCCGCTGAACACGACCACATACGGCACAGGCGAGCTATTCACGGCGGCGCTGGACGCGGGGTATCGTCGCTTCATCGTTGGAATTGGCGGGAGCGCAACGAACGATTGCGGAGCTGGTCTAGCGCAGGCTCTCGGGGTCAACCTTCGCGATGCCGACAACAACGAGCTTGCCAGAGGTGGCGCGGCACTTGCCGGTATCGACCACGTCAATATGTCGAAATTCGATGAACGATTGCGGGACGCGGAAGTGACCGTGGCGTGTGACGTCAACAACCCGCTCTGCGGCGACGACGGCGCATCAGCGGTGTTCGGCCCCCAGAAGGGTGCGACACCGGAGAACGTCAAGCAACTCGATGCCGCTCTGTCCCGATTCGCCGATGTGGTGGAGAACGATCTTGGCGTCAGTGTTAGGACGCGGCCTGGCGCAGGCGCGGCCGGCGGGCTGGGCGCAGGGTTGATGGCCTTCCTGGATGCACGCCTCGCCGCCGGAGTAGACATCGTCCTGGATGCCGTGGGGCTGGACGCAACGCTGGAGGGCGCCAACCTCGTCATCACCGGCGAAGGACAGATCGACCACTCAACAATCTTCAACAAGACACCCGTCGGCGTCGCCGAGCGTGCGAAGAAGCGTGGGATTCCAGTGATCGCGATCGCCGGTGGCCTGGGCGAGGGTTATCGCGAGACGCACGAGAAAGGGCTCGATGCAGCGTTCACCCTCGTCAGCGGCCCGATGTCGCTGGACGATGCCATGGCAGACACGGCCAACCTGCTTGTAGGTGTCGCAGAAGAGATAATGCGCGCTATAGAGGTCGGTCAGAGTTTGAAAGTCTGATAGGTTGACGCCCACTCCGGGGGCGATGACGACGCAGGGCGATCAGGACTTAACCGGAATAGCCCCGAGCAATGATCTGAACTTTCAAGCACCAAGTCCGGCACTTGGAGACTTGATCCCCAGCATTTTCCTTTACTGCCGTATTTACGTCCGGATGGACCCCGTTTGAGCCGCACTAACCACTCGGCAAAGACCGACATTCCGAGGGCGGGCAACTTGGCCGGCTAGTGTGCGACCCCTGTCATGCCGGAAAGCGCCTCGAAACCATCGTGTCGGCCGTTGTTACCAATCGCCTCGTTACCGCCGGGTATGTTCTGGCCTATCTCCAGACGAACAATTCCCGATAAATGGCGATCACCATTTATCTGAAGCTAGGGTGGCGGCCATACCTGTTCGCTGACGATATGGAACCCGTTGGAGAGACGTGTACGCAGGAATCGGGCGGACGCTCACGTCCTCAGATTGCGTGTCCACTTAGGGGAACAACGCCGTAGGGACGTATGGCAATACACCCTTCACCGGTATTGCAATCAGGCCCGACATGGTTCGTGCGGCTGATTAAAATCCACTTGGTGCTCACCGATATCGTGATCCTACGCCAACGGTAAGGTCGTATTTTCCATGCCGGCTATTTTTGAATGCCCCGGAGAACTGTAGTGACGGATCGTCATTCCAAGGAGATCTCGACTAAGAAACTCCCCGGTCAACAGCCAGGAGATCCTTCGCCTCCGGCTCAGGATCACAGTCCCCGTTGACGGCTTTCCGATATCATCTCGCCATACGTGCCGGCGAGTAGTCATTCGTCCTTACCATGTGATCGCTCACATTTGTTTCGGCGCCGTCAAACCGGGCCGTTATGCGACCACATCATCAAGTGTGATCGCCTTCGCACCCGCGCCGACCATTTCCTCGATCGCCCGCTCACCGTCTCCCGAATGCACATCCACTGCACCTATCGCGTCGCTCAACAGATACGTCTCAAAGCCAATACGGAAGGCGTCCAGCACGGTGTTGAGCACGCAATAGTCGGTCGCTAAACCTCCAACAAACACCCGGGTTACACCAGCGGCCTTAAGCCGTTCTTCAAGGTTTGAGTCCAGAAATCCTGAGTAGGCGTCCACGGCGGGGTCCTTGCCCTTTTTGATGATCTCGTGATCGGGCGGCAGATTCAATTCTGGATGGAACTCCGCGCCGTGGCTGCCCTGGACGCAGTGCGGCGGCCACGGCCCACCGGACTCTTTGAACGACGAGTGCCCGGCCGGGTGCCAGTCCTGCGTTGCGTAGACACGAGCGCCCTGCTGGCTAAACGCCAACGCCGCACGCGTCATTGTGCGTGCCACCTCGTCACCCGTGGCCACGGCGAGCGCGCCTCCGAGGCAGAAATCGTTTTGTACGTCGACGATCACCAGGGCATCTTGAGCAGTCAGATTCACGGTGTTACCCCACGATCACCAGGTGCACCTCAAACGGTCCATGTATTCCATCGACTATTGTCGCTGCAATGTCACCGGTGCGACTGGGGCCAGATATGAGGTTCATGGAACCTTCGATTGAACCATCATTGAAGTCGGCACGTTCTAGGGTGAACAACTCGTCGAGAGACGGCAGCACATCGCCCCAGTTAAGTATTGCGATGTGCCGTCCAGGGGCGAGCGACACCAGTCTTGAAAGTCCCTTGCGCGGGTGCAACACAACGGTGCCAGTTTCGGCAATGGCGTAGTCCACACCGGTGATACCGACATCGGCGTCAAACGCCGCCTGTTTGAGGGCAGGAATATCGTCTCCGGCTCCGCCAACCGTAGCGACTCCGGGCGTGATGCCCTTCGATTCCAAAGCGGCGTCAACCGGGATCGATGCAAATACGTCCTGATCCGATCGCAACACGTTCGTCACACCTGCCTTTGAGCAGATCTCCGCAACCACGTCCGCCGCGTCTTCAGGCGATGCGACACGCCGAACTTTCCACCCCGCCGTTGCCGCCGATTCCGTTATCGCGTCCAGCAACGCGTCTCCCGAGTCGCTCATCTCGCGACGCACGTCGTCAGCCGAACGCCTGACATCTTCGACCGCAAGCCCGATGTGGGTGGCGTCGTCCAGTTCCGGCGCTCCAGGAGATCGACCTAGCGCGCCGCGGACACGCCCAAGAAATGCGTCCCGTCCGGTGATGGCCATTACTCCCCATCTCCCGACTGACGTTTTTTGAAGCGATCTCTAAACGGTGAAGACGCCGGGATCGGCAGATCTCTACTGCGAGTCCAGCCCGAGAGCGGTGGGGGAAGCCGCTTGAACATCCCTTTCCTCGCAAACGGCCGTCCCAGCAAATTCGCCATTTTGCCGCCCGCACGGAACCTGCTCGACTTCATATTCCCGAACCGCCAGACCTTCCAGCCCAACCGTTCAATCCGTCCAACGTTGCGCTCTTCTGGGGGACCCTCTACGACCTGTTGGCGAAGATGAAGAAGCATGTTCGGGATGTCAATCCTTACCGGGCACACCTCCCGGCACGCACCACATAAGGAAGAGGCAAACGGCAGGTCCTTGCCTTGTTTCAGCCCGGACATCACGGGAGACACCACGGCGCCAATCGGCCCCGGGTAGACCCAACCATAGCTGTGCCCGCCGACCTTCCGATACACCGGACACGCGTTCAAACATGCGCCACAACGGAGGCAGTAGAGCGCCTCACGCAGCTTGGGATCGGCCAGCAGTTTCATTCTGCCGTTGTCCACGATCACGAGGTGGAACTCTTCCGGGCCGTCCTCCTCGTCGTCTCGTCTCGGGCCGTTGATCATCGTGACGTAACTACTGATTCGTTGGCCCGTCGCCGACCTGATCAAAATACGGAGCATCATCCCGAGGTCTTGAATTGACGGAACAATCTTCTCCATGCCCATCACGGCGACGTGGACGCGAGGTATAGAGGTGCACATGCGTCCGTTGCCCTCGTTAGTAACGAGGACGATGCTGCCGCTTTCGGCGACGGCGAAGTTGACTCCGGTGACCGACATGTCGGCCCGCTGGAACGTCTCCCGGAGCATCCCGCGTGCCGTCGTCGTCAGCTCTTCAGGTGTCTGCCCGGGATCGGTGCCGGTCATCTCCGAGAACATCTCGGCGACCTGATCCTGGGACTTATGAATCGCCGGGGCGATGATGTGATACGGCGCTTCACCGGCAAGCTGGATGATGTACTCGCCGAGGTCAGTCTCGACGGCCTCAATGCCGACCGCCTCCATCTCATGGGCGAGGCTCATCTCTTCAGACACCATGGATTTGCTCTTGATGACGGTCTTCACGTCGCGGGCACGCGCCAGATTCAAAATGTACTCGGTCGCCGCAGCGGAGTCCTCGGCGAAGAAGACATTCCCACCGTTTGCGTCGATTTTGTCTGTCAACATTTCCAGGTAGTAATCCAGGTTGGAGATCGTGTGCTCTTTGATCGCCCGGCCCCGGTCGCGCTGCTCGTCCCAACCTTCGGTGGCGGTGCCGGCTGATTGCCGATTGGTGTGAAAGCCGGTGTACACGGCCTCCATCGACATCTGGATGACGGGGTCGGCGAGAGTCTCGTTAGCACCTTTCTTGAAGCGGTCGGTCGTTGGTAGCATCAGGCCCGCCCCTCGGTCGCGTGATTGGTCGGACTTGTGGCCTCGTCCAGAATCTGGGCGATGTGGCGAACCTGTTGATCTGAGCCACGACGTCTTAGGCCTCCCGCCATGTGCATGATGCAACCGGTGTCCCCAGCCACGATCATCGATGCTCCCGTAGCGGCAGCGTTGTCCAGCTTTTCGTCGAGCATGGCCGTCGAAACATCGGAAAACTTCACGGCGAACGTCCCGCCGAATCCGCAACACACCTCGGGTCGATACATCGGTAGCATCTCAAGGCCTTTGACCTGCCCTAGTAGCTCCTGAGGCTGGTGGTCCACGCCGAGCTCACGTTCGAGGTGGCAGCACTGGTGATAGGTGGCAGTCTCGTCTAACTGCGCGCCCATTTCTGCAACAAGATCGTCTTGACCAAGAACGTCCACCAGAAACTCCGTAAACTCGTAGATGCGCCCGCCTACGCGCCGCACTCGCTCCATCTCGGACGGGTCGTCCTCAAACATCTCGCCGTAGAAATTCCTGACCATCGCACCGCAGGAGCCTGATGGCACGATGATCGGGCCTTCAGTTGCGTCGAACACGTCCAGGAAGTGTCGGGCTACCTCGCTTGCCTCGTTACGGAATCCTGAGTTGAATGCAGGCTGTCCGCAGCAGGTTTGGCCTTCCGGGAAAGCGACCTCGATGCGGAGACGTTCAAGGACGTTGACCACGCTCTCCCCAACCTCCGGTCGAAACTGGTCAACGAGGCAGGTCACGAAAAGCTGGACGCGTTCGGGTCGAGGTGTTTTGGTGGGCTGTATCGTCATCGGGGCCAAACGTAGCAGAACTAGAGCACAGCGGGAAGTGTGGCCGTGGCTTCAAAGGGCAATCGAAGCTTGCGCCGGCCCGTCGAGAGTTCACGGAGTGCGTGCTTCCTAGAACGCACTCCGCTTACCCCATCTCCCGGTTGGAGAGGGAGGTACAACGTTCCCCCGTGGCGCCGTGCCGGTGCAGGTCCCTCATCCTTCCGGAGAAGGATCGGGACGACAAATATGAACGCAACGTCCAAAATTAAGTTCTGGTCGGCACACCCTTGAATTCCCTCTCTCGTGATAATCTGCTCAGGCTGTTAACCGAAAACAGCTAACCCCGAATACTGGATCCTATATCGCGTGCCAGAAAACCAGTACGACATCATCGTTGTCGGCGCCGGCATCATCGGTCTGTCCACCACTCTGACCCTTTTGGAACGACACCCCGGCCTCAAGATCGCACTGCTGGAGAAGGGCGACGACATCGCCCAGCAGCAGACCGGCCACAACAGCGGCGTCATCCACTCCGGCATCTACTACAAGCCCGGGTCATTCAAGGCGCAGTTCTGCGTCGAAGGTCGGGCCTCGATGGTGAAGTTTTGCCAGGAGAACGAGATCCCTTACCGCGAGATCGGCAAGGTGATCGTCGCTTCAGACGATGTACAGGTCGAGCGACTGAAGATCTTAGAAGAGCGCGGCAAGGCGAACGACGTAGAGGGTCTCCGGTTGGTCGATCAAGACGAGCTGGCGGAACTTGAGCCGCACGTCAAAGGCATCGCTGCACTGTTCGCTCCCAAGACCGGCATCGTCAACTACCAGGACGTGTCCCGGGTCTACGCAGAGAAGGTACAGAGCGCCGGCGCGGAGATACACCTGAACTCCAAAGTGGAGAGCTTTGAGCGCCACGACGGGCTGATCTATATCGAGACCGAGAGCGGCGAGTTCAGTGCGAAGAACATCATCAACTGCGCCGGACTGCACTCGGACCGGGTCGCCCGAATGATGGGCGTCGACCCCGGTCTGCACATCATCCCGTTCCGGGGAGAGTATTACACCATCAAGAAGGAACGGGAGCACCTGGTCAAGCACCTTATCTACCCTGTGCCGGACCCCGCATTCCCGTTCCTAGGTGTCCACTTCACCCACAATATGAAGGGCTACGTGGAGGCCGGGCCGAACGCCGTTCTGGCGATGCGACGTGAGGGATACCGGAAGCGCGACTTCTCTATCGGTGATAGCTGGGAGACCTTCACCTTCGGCGGGTTCTGGAAGATGACGGCCCGCGACTGGAAGACCGGCTTTTACGAGGTGAATCGATCACTCAGGAAGAGCGTCTTCGTGAAAGACCTCCAAAAGATGATCCCGGAGATACAGAAGTCAGACCTTGGTGCTGGCGGGTCAGGCGTTCGGGCACAGGCCGTCGACAATCAGGGCAACCTGCTAGACGACTTCCGGATCGCCCAGACCGAAGACGCAGTGCACGTACTGAACGCGCCGTCGCCGGGCGCTACGTCGTCGTTGGTGATCGGAAACAGGGTCGCCGACATGGCGGAAGAGACCTTCGCGCTGGTCTAGGCTCCGGTACTCCGCCTACCCGCGTCCCATCCATGCCCCATCGGCTAACGGGCTGTCTGGTTCGGCCTCGTGCAATCGCCGTACCAGTTGCATCGATACGATGAATGCATCGACCTGGCCGGCCAGGTATTCCGTTGTCACGCCGCCTCGAAGGTCGATCACGTGCTTCAGCCACATCGAGCCGTAAGGGCCGAGATCCGTGTCGTTGTCCACCAGAGCGACGCCGGTGACAAGATTCCAGTTCAACCTGTCTGCGAACCTGTGGACCAAGTTGAGCGCGCCTGCGCCGCCAATAGGCCGTCTCGGGTAGTAGAAGAGCAGATCGATAAGCGAAATGTCGCCGCCAGGCACGTAGATGCGAGGCTCCGGGTCTGGCATGACCTGGATCTTTCGGTCGTCGTCCAACAGAACCTGAAAGCGGTTTGCAGTATCCAGATTCGAAGCAACCACGCGCCATGACACCGGCGGCGGTGCTGCCTCCAGAGCGTAGCGGACGGCCGAGAGCGCATCTTTTGCGGGCAGGATCAGATCTTTAGCCAGGACTCTAACCTTCTCATTGGCTACATGCGGCAATTGTGCGATGAGGATACGCGATGTCGGCCACGGTGGTGGCGCGGGCGACGATATCGATGTCACCGCACAAAGCAACCCACCTCCAGACCTCATCCCTCCCAGGAAGGAGGCTCAAATTTGCCCCCGCCTAAATTAGGAGGGGCACGGGGTGGTTAAGTCCAGCGAATACAGAAGATCATCGGAACAACTCAGAATCACTCATTAGCCCCAAAACAACGGGGCCCTAGCGGGCGTTTGCGTGCTTCTTCTGGCCCTGCTCACGACCGCGTTGAAGCTGTGAAAGGGTCGCCTTGCGGATTCGCACGGTGCGCGGGGTCACTTCAAGGCACTCGTCGGACATGATGAACTCGAGTGCCTCTTCAAGCGTCAGCGTCTTGTGCGTCGCGAGATGCTCCGTAGCGTCTGCCGATGCCGCACGCATATTGGTCTGCTTCTTCGGCTTGGTCGGGTTCACATCCATGTCCTGAGATCGCGGGTTTTCCCCGACGATCATGCCTTCATACACCTCCGTACCCGGCGAAACAAAAAGTTGGCCCCGGTCCTGCAGGCTCTGCAATGCGTAACCCGTGGTCTGACCGGTACGGTCCGCAACGAGGCTTCCCGTGCGGCGCGTGCGAAGCTCGCCGTGCCAGGGTTCGTAGCCCTCGAAAACGTGGTTCGAAATTCCGGCGCCGCGTGTCTCGATCAGGAACTCGTTGTGGAACCCGATCAGGCCTCGAGCCGGTACGACATACTCCATCCGCACCCGGCCCTGGCCATGATTGACCATCTCAAGCATGCGGGCCTTGCGGGCTGCCATCAACTTGGACACAGCGCCCATGTGCTCATCTGAAACGTCGATAGACAATCGCTCCATCGGCTCGTGCAACTTACCGTCGATCATCTTCGTCACGACTTCCGGCTTCCCGACGGTTAACTCAAATCCTTCACGCCGCATCATCTCGATGAGAATCGCGAGCTGGAGTTCTCCCCTGCCCTGCACGATCCACGTGTCGGGACGGTCGGACGCCAGAACCCTAATCGAAACGTTGCCGATGATCTCCTGGGTGAGTCGATTCTCCAGAAGCCGTGCCGTGAGCTTGTCGCCGTCACGGCCGGAAAGAGGAGAAGTGTTGATGCCGATAGTCATCGACAGGCTCGGCTCATCCACGTTGATCACCGGAAGCGGACGCGGGTCTTCATAATCAGCCAG
>CAUZKS010000023.1:0-13530 GCA_963580625.1 Dehalococcoidia bacterium
GGGCGTGTCGTCCTGATCATTCCGGGAGTACCGGTGCGCTGAGATGTAATCGACGTGATCCCAGGTGTACTCGAGCGCGGTACGGTCCCACTCCATGTACTCGGGCATGTGGTTTCCGGACGACCCGGCGATGATGGTCTCGATCGTTGGATCGATGCCCTTCATCAACTTCCCTGCCTGCCCAGCACGAAGCGCGTACTCCGACGCGGGAACATGCCCGGCCTGCCACGGCCCATCCATCTCGTTCCCGAGACACCAGATCTTCACGCCATGTGGACCGGCGTGGCCGTTTGAGCGGCGCAGGTCTGACCAGTAGGTGCCGGACGGATGATTGCAGTACTCGACAAGCTCTGCCGCCGATTTCGCCGTACCGGTTCCGAGATTGACCGCCATCATCGGGGCAGTACCGGCGGCCTCACACCAATCCATGAACTCGTCGGTGCCGAAGGTGTTCGGCTCGGATGTTTGCCATGCGAAATCGGCGCGCACGGGGCGCGTGTCCGCCGGGCCAATACCGTCTTTCCAATCGTAATTACTTACGAAATTACCGCCCGGGTATCGGACGTACGGCATACGCATCTGGCGCATGACTTCCAGCACGTCACGCCTGAATCCGCGCTGGTCAGACAGGGGGTTTTCAGGATCGTAAATACCCTCGTACACCGCACGGCCAAGGTGCTCCAGAAACCCGTTGAATATACGCCTGTCGATCTTCCCTGCATTTCGGTCCGGGTCGAGCGTGATCGTGGCGTTGGGCATGTGTGTCCTTAACGTGGGTTTCTGTTGGATGCGTTGGTGTCCTCAAGCCGTTATTGTGTCGCCTTTCTTGGAAATTAACGCCCCATTGGGCCTAGACTCGTCCCGTTCCCGGCGCAGGTCAACACCTGACCTGTTGAAGACAACGGTTTGGAGTACGTCAAGTTGAAGATCCTGATCACCGGAATCGGCGGAACGATAGGCAGCGTCATCGCCGATGCGCTGAGCAAACAGCACGAAGTTACGGGCATAGACATCCGGCCGTTGGAACGAGATGGCACAGTCGTCGCCGATCTCACGGATATCGATGTCATATCTCCCCTGTTCGAGGGTGTCGATGCCGTGATCCATCTGGCCGCGGAACGCCGGCATACGCCGGACATCGGATGGGACCTGTTACTACCGACCAACGTAGTCGCCACAGCAAACGTGTACGACGCGGCACATGCCGCCGGTGTGCGGCGTTTCGTTTTCGCCAGTTCGATGCACGTCGTTGGAAACTACGAAACCGACGAGCCGTGGGCATCGATCGCATCCGGGCGATACGACGGCCTTGACCCGGAAACCGTGCCCCTGGTCACCGCAGACATGCCGGTGCGCCCGGACGGTCGCTACGCGGCTACGAAGGCGCTCGGGGAGTCGCTCGGGCGCTACTATGCCGACTGCGAGGGCATGGAGGTCGTCTGCGTGCGGTTGGGCACTATCGCCGACAGTGACGCCATCGGTGACGACCCGCGTGGCTACGTGGCATGGTTCAGTCATGCGGATCTCGCCGGATTTTTCTCGGCCTGTGTCGAGGCGCCCGGAATCAAGTACGAGATCGTCTACGGCGCATCTGCGAACACTTGGAAGATCTACGACACGTCTTCAGGCTGGAAGGCGCTCGGCTTCACCCCGTCCGACAATGCCGAGGATCACAGGTCTAAAAGCTGAGTCTCCCAGCGCCACTATTCGAGTATGACAAAGGTACGGAACGCTTCAAGGATCGATTCCTCGATCTCCTCATAACGCGCCGAAAAAGCGCCGTAAGTTGCGCCAAAACCCAGTTCATCGCCATGAAAGTAAGACAGGTGCGACCATTGGACGGCCCCATCTGATTCGGAGAATCGAAGAATCCTCGCCTTCAGCCCGGAATCCGTGGTGAACGCCTCATTTGACACCACATCGTAGGCATCAGACTTCTCAAGCTCGATCTCGAATCGCCTCGCGTACGTCTCAACATCCGGAGTTTTTCCGGCAAGCTCTCCGACGTATACCGTCTCAACATCCAGGTACTCCTCGATGATGAACAGTACCTCCCCACCTGAGCCATTGAACCTGTCCCCAATCAGTTCCGTTCGGGTCGACTGACTCATATCACCCGGGATATCCATCGAGAACGGGTTGATTGTACTCAGGTAGGTTTGGGTCTCGGCGACTCCGTCTTCATCTATATCGGGCGGGATGTGAACCAAGATCGGCCGACCGTACTCCAGGTAATGGGCCTCAACGGTCTGTGGCAATAACCGCTCCGAGATCGACAGAAGTCCTCCGAAGTTGGACCCCGGAGCGCGCCCGGTCAGCAGAATTTTCCGGACGAGGTTGTCATCGACCCCGGCGAACACCTCTACCGCCTCTGCGGCATCCACACCGGGAACCGTCCCCGTCACGTGCAATACCTGTTCTCCGTCCAGTTCCGTGATCGTGACAGTCGCCGTCGATACCTCAATCTGGCCCACCACGTCCGCGTCGATCGTTAGCCCGGGAGCGGCATCACCCGTATCGCTAACCGTCCACTCCCCGCTATTCGGATCCCGGCGATATCGAGCTCCGTCCACGACCCGATTCTCGGCGCTGGTAGATCCGGATATCGATCCCGTGGTGGCCGAGCTGTGCGTGACTACAATGTTTTCCTCTGGTCCAGATCTGGCGGCGGAGATGTTCGTGACCAGCGACTGCTCGCCATCGTCGGTCACATCCTGGACCATCAGTTGCGCCTCCACCCGCCAGCTACCGGCTGCGTTCATTGCTGAAACAATCGTCGGTAACACTATCTCTGGGTCGGTGGACGGTGGTACGCGGGTGGCGTCTTGTTGGGCGAAATCAGACGTCGCGGTCACCGGGGAATCGGATTCCCCTCCACCACCACAGGCGGCCAGGATTAATACAAGTCCTGCCGCTGCGACCATTAGCAGATGACTTTTCAAACGTTTGCCTTGCTTATGACTTTGTGGGCTTGGGGACCTTACGAATGCCGGCGCCGTGCACTTCTATGCCTGGTACGGGGTTCTATTCTCGCTATCCCCCGGCCATCTGGATCGTATAGGCGGGCGCAGATTGGCGACTACGAACATCAATACGTGAGTTTTTACTTCTCGGACTGCGAAAATCCCCGATTCGGCCCTCCTAAACGGCAGATTAATGTTGGTGGGATGGATCGATCTCCCCGCGTCAGTTCGGGTGGGTGGGTCGTCCAAGCGAGATATCTATACACATGGCGGACTTCGGAGGAACGAATGCATCGGGAAGTGACCAGCGCGTTTATCGCCCTGATCTTGATCTTCATGGAGACGATTACTTAACAGGCTCAGGTAGCCAGAGACGCCAGTGATGGTGAAGAATGTCTGAGGCCTTGAATTCCGTTCCGGATGACGTCCGTGAACTGGTGCGAGGCAAAAGATTCAAATTGGGCGACGATGACTGCCATACCCGCACCGTAATCGGACGATCAGGGGATGGCTCTCCACACGTAATTCTCTCGGACATTAACGGACAGATGCGCTGCGCTTATCTGCCTAGTGCCCAACGGAGAGCCGTCCGTTGCGTTCTTCGATTCCAACGGGCTACGTTCTTGGATAGCCACCTGAGCGTTCCGGTGCGAATTCGGAATTAACTCACCGGTACGAGATCGATCTCCGGCACCTCGGAGATGATCCCCCGCTCCGCCGCCATCCCAAACAACTGTTCGAGCGCACGTCGCCCTTCGTCACCCATGTCCACCGTGTCCTGATTGACGTACATACGTACAAACTTTCGGGCGTCTTCCTTTTCAATGCCACGCCCGTACTGAAGCGCGTAGTCCAGGGCGTCGTCCTCGTTGTCGCGCGCGTACACAATCGCATCGTGCAAAGCTTTCGCGACCGCTAGTTGTTCCTCGCCACCCATACGGCGATGCACGCAGTCCAGGCCGAGCGGGATTGGTAGATTTGTCGCGGAGAACCATTCTTCGCCGAGGTCCATCACCTTGTGATAGCCCTGCTGTTCGTAAAGGATCTGGCCTTCGTGCAACAAGATCCCGGCATCGACCGATCCATCGTCCACCGCAGGTCCAACCGCATCGAAGTCTAAAAAGACCGGTGTGAACGGAATGTCCACGAAGATCTGGAGCAGAAGGTACGAGGTCGTGAACTCGCCGGGCACGCCGATTTTCTTTCCTTCAAGATCTGCGTACGACATCTCTGATCTAGACACGATCACCGGACCGTAATTCCGGCCAATGGATGATCCGCACGCCATAATCCGATACTTGTCGGCGATCTGAGGATACTGAGCAGCTGAGATAGCGGTTACGTCCAAATCGCCCGTCATGGCGCGGTTGTTCAGTGATTCGATGTCTTCCATATGGTGCTGGATTTCGCGTCCAGGAATCGTGATGTGCTCGTGGGCTAGCGCGTAAAACATGAACGCGTCATCTGCATCCGGGCTGTGGCCGATAGAAAGGGGCCTTCGGTCTGTCATTAGAATGTGGTCCTCGATGTTATTTGTGTGATAGACACATGCAGGGCAATGTCTGCCTGCGTGTGAGGTGTGTGTATTGAATAGGGCAACCCACGGCTGTTAGCCGGAAACCATGGTTAACGGCGCCTTGCTCGACTCGTCCGCCTGGTGATCGTCAAATATCTCAAGGACGTCGTATTCAGTGGTACGTTGAGCCGGCACAAACCCGGCGTCAAAGATCACGTTCTTGACCTCGTTCACCGTGGTCCGGTTGTAGAACCCGGCAGCCTGCATCACGTTCTCGTCAAAAAGGGTGCCGCCGAAGTCGTCCGCCCCGAAGTGCAACGCAACCTGGCCGGTCTTACGACCCTCGGAAAACCAGGACGCCTGAATGTGTTTGACATTGTCCAAAAAGATCCGGGACAGGGCTATCGCCCGCAGATACTCGTTCGGCCCGGACTCCTGCTTCACCTTCTGCGCGAGCCCGGTATTGTCCCGCTTGTAGCTCCATGGGATGAAGGCCGTGAACCCGGGCTGACCGCCGGCACCCGCCTTGTCCTGCACATCTCGGATGTGCCCAAGGCTCTCTACGACCTCTTCTGGCGTTTCTATGTGGCCGTACATCATCGTGGCGGTCGTTCGTAGGCCGATTTCGTGCGCCTCTTCGTGGACGCGTGTCCAGTCATCCACGGTGCCCTTTGGCTTGAAACGGCTGATCTCAGCCTTCACCCGGTTGGAAAGGATTTCGGAACCACCACCGGGCAAGGAGCGGTACCCCGCTTCCTTGAGCGACTGCAGGACCTCCCGGATGGATTTTCCGGACACCTCAACCATCTTCATGATTTCGGGTGCCGAGAAAAAGTGCGGAGTGACCTCCGGATATAACCGGGCGGTTTCGCTCACCATTTCGACGTAGTACTCAAGCGGCAGCGCGCTATTTAACCCGCCTTGCATCAGCACCGTCGTAACACCCTTGGAAGTGGCGGCGCCGATCTGGTCCATCATCTGCGCCACGGTATACGTGTAAGCATCCTTGTGATCCGGGTCTGCCCGATAGAATGCGCAAAAGGTGCAGTAGGCGTCGCAGACGTTCGTATAGTTCAGGTTGGTGTCCACGACGAAGGTAACCCGGCGTTCGGGGTTGTGGCGATAGCGCCACTGCTGCGCCATCGGCGCGAGGTCAAGCAGATCGGCGTCATTCAGGAGGAAGAGAGCCTCTTCCTGATCAATTCGCTCACCAGTGTTCACCTTCCGGCGGATTGTCGATAGCACTTTGTTCCTCAATTTCCGTTTGAGTTCGTAGTAGTAGGAGCTGGTCGCCACTCGGGCAGGCGCTCGTAATAGGTTCGAAAGAGTTCCAGAGACTCACGTTCCTCGTCGCCCATGCGGTAAGTGAACTGTTCCAGGTATGACACCGCCTCTTCAGGCCGCATGTTTGCAGCCGGCCAGCCCTCCGAGGTGAGCCCCTCTACATCCGCCAATGCGTTATCAAGGCTCTCGCCGACGGCGCTTTCAAGAGCGGCGAGAGCTGCGGGCTCAGTGTCTAAACGTGCCAGCCAGTGGGCGTAAACAAAGGGAAGGCCCGTCATTTCGTTCCACACCTCGCCGAGGTCGTGCACGAACGGGAATTCATCTATCCCACTGCGATTGCACAGCGCCTCGTCTCCGATCAGAAGGATGGCATCGTGCGGCTCGTCCCGTGTCACTAGGGAGTCCGGCTCGACTCCCCAGTGTTCTTTGAACAGGACGCGCATGAGCTGAACCGTGGTCGCCGTTTGCTCTGTTACGGCGATCCTTGCTCCCTCCATCTGATCGGGCATCCGGGAGCTGAATAAGAGGATGCTCACCGACATCCGTTTGGTCGCCACGCAAAAGTCCCCGACCGGCTTCAGCGCCGCATCCATACGGAACCATTCGGCCACAGGCAGCGGACCGGCGTCGATATCGCCCCGTTCTAAAGCGAGCGCCATCTCACGAGGAACGTACTCAACCAGATGAGCACTGTCGTCCGGCATGCGTTTGTAGAAAACAGCCGAGTTCAGGTACGGCATGAGGCCGACTCGAAGTTTTGGGGCCATCAGGAATACACCTTTAGTTCGTTGTAAAGGGCATCACGTTCCACGGGCACTCGGCCGGTCGTCTTAATCAGCCGGGCCATTCGCTCACGTGCAAGTCCGGCCGGCGAATCGGCCTGCGCCGCATGAGCGATGCGTTCTTTGCCGATCGTTCCGTCCATATCGTCTGCTCCGAAGTGCAAACCGAGCGCCGCAGTCGCCTCACCGAGCATCACCCAGTACGACTTGATGTGGGGGACGTTGTCCAGCATCAGGCGGGCGACGGCGATCATTTTCAGATCGTCCATCGGCGGCGCATGTCTCGGCACCAGCAAGGTGCTGCCGACTTGGTATTCGAGCGGGATGAACGCGAGAAAGCCGTTCGTATCGTCCTGGATCTCACGCAACCGGACCAGATGGTCGATGCGCTCTTCCATCGTCTCAATATGGCCGTAGAGGATGGTGGCGTTGGACTTGATGCCCATAGCGTGGGCCGTGCGATGGATCTGTGCCCATCGATCCGCGTTCGCCTTTCCGGGCAGCAGCTCCCGATGTATACGCTCCGAGAAAACTTCAGCACCGCCACCTGGCATCGACCTCAAACCGGCTTCTTTCAGGCGAGCCAACGACTCTTCAGGTTCGATCTTCCAGCGCCTGTGGAAGTAGTCGATCTCGGACGCCGTGAAACCCTTGATGTTTACGTTCGGGTACGCGGCGTGGATGTCTTTCACAAGCTGTTCGTAATGCTCGAACGGCCAGTCTGGATGGTGACCACCAACTATGTGGACCTCTCCCATTTCGGGATCGATCGAATCCAGGATTTCCTGCGTGCTGAGCTCGTACGCGTCCGGATCTCCCGGCTTTTTCGCGAAGTCACAAAAGGAGCAGCTCAGAACACAAATATTTGTCGGATTAATGTGCCGATTGAGGACGAAGTAAACCTTGTCCCCTGACACGATCCGTTTCTTGTAGTCCCCCATCTTCCCGAGCGCCGGAAAATCGGCGCTCTCGAGCATGGTGACCCCCTCATCAAAACTAAGCCGTTCCCCCGCCTCCACCTTCTCCCAGATCGGCACGAGGGCCGGATCTATGAACTGGATGCCGTTCGCTTCCAGTGTCTGTAACGTCAACTTAACCTGCTCTCATTTTCCTGAATGTTGTGTTTCAACTGAAGTACTCGCCCCACCTGCGTTCCACCTTCTGGATCACATCGGGATCCATCACGAGTGGCCTTGGGTAAGAGGACTTGAGAGAAGCGTCGATCCCCATCACCCCTGAATATGCCGGGACGGGGCCTCGAAGCTCTGCGCTGGTGAAAACGATGTCCTGTGCCGGGTCAAACCGGGTGAAGATGCCCCAAAGGAGCGATGTGTCGTCGTCGATATCTATGTCGGGCGAGACAACGGCGATCATCTTGACTTTGAAAAGCAGTGGCGACGCGACGAGCGCCTCAAGGGCGCGGCGTGGTTCGTTCTCGATCTGGACCACAAGCAGCGTCTGCTCAACGAACCGGGAACGCATCGCCCCAGGCGCGATCGCCGATAGATCGCCCGGCAATGGGATCGCCGTGTCCGGGGATGCGCCGCGCCCGGTTGCATCGATGATGAGTTTTCCGCCACCAGTTGGCGTGGTCGCCCCGCCGGTGAAATCCAACGTATCTACCGGAGCACGAGCGATCACCTGAACGTCCTGCTGGACCTCGAAATTACGCCTGATGGCCTGCACCACCCGCGCGAAGCTGCGCACATTGACGTCCGGGTCGACTAGCACGATCACCTTGGTCAGTGCCAGCTGGCCAGTGCCAAGCAACCCGAGCGCCGTCTTCAACGGCTCTCGCTCATAACGGGTCTCCACGGATACGACCAGCAGGTTGTGAAACCCGGCCTCGAAGTAGGCCCACAGGTCCGTCAGTTCCGGGTGGATCAGTCGGGCCAGCGGTTTGAGAACTTCCTGCGTTGCGTCACCTATAAACTTATCTTCCTGCGGCGGTTTCCCCACAATGGTCGCCGGATAAACGGGATTACGTCGCCGCGTGATCGTCTTCACCTGGAAGATCGGGAACTCGGCTGCCTCCGAGTAGTGGCCGAAGTGATCGCCGAACGGACCTTCGGTACGACGCACGTTAGGCGGGACAACGCCCTCAAGTACGAATTCAGCCTGCGCCGGCACCTGCATATCCAGAGTCACTGCATTCGTCATCGGCGTCCTTGCATTGCGCAGGAATCCGGCAAACGCGGCCTCGTCGAAGCCCTCAGGAAGCGCTGCAACCGTAGCGAGCCACAACGCCGGATCGCCTCCAATCGCGACCGCCATTTCCATCGGTGCGCCGCGTCTTTCCGCATGCCAGTGATGGACACCGCCGCCGCGCTGGATCTGTATGTGCATACCAGTGGTCTGGCCGTCATACACCTGCATCCGATACATGCCGATGTTGCGGATGCCCGTCTCCTGATCGACGGTGTGCACGAGCGGCAGTGTCACAAACCGACCGCCATCTTCTGGCCAGCACTTGAGAATCGGCAGACTTCCGAGATCGGGGTTCGAATCCACGACCTGTTGAGCCAACGCTCTTCGAGATTTGCCCGGCCGGAAGTTCATGAAGCGCTTCGCCATCTTGCGGTTGCGCCAGATCGCCTTGAAAGACGGCGGATTCATGTCCTGAATGAAGTGGAGCAGCCGCTCGCCCAGCTCCTCCGGTTCGCCACCGATCGCCATCTGAATACGCCGACGCGACGCAAGGACGTTGATCACGACCGGGTATGTCGACCCTTCAACATTCTCAAACAACAGGGCCGGGCCGCCTTCGAGCACGGACCGCGTGGCGATCTCCGTGATCTCAAGCTCCGGGCTGACGGGTACCTTGATGCGTTGAAGCTCGCCGTGTTGTTCCAGGTAGCTCAGGAAAGTTTGGAGGTCGGTGAAAGCCATCTCAGTCCCCAGTTCCCTTCCAGCGTCGAAGGAGAGTCGAGTTCACTCCCAAACCGTCCAACACCCGCCCGGCGATCATGTCGACCAGGTCGTTCACACTCTCCGGCAAGTGGTAGAAGCCGGGCATGGCGGGCATCACTATCGCCCCGGCCTCCGTCACGGCCGTCATGTTGCGAAGGTGGATGAGGCTAAGGGGGGTCTCGCGCGGCACGAGGATCAGGCGCCTTCGCTCTTTCAGCGCCGCATCCGCCGCCCGTTCAAGCAGGTTTGACGAAATACCGGCCGCTATACGAGCCAGTGTTCCCATAGAGCACGGCACGACCACCATTCCTTCGCACTCATACGATCCACTGGCGATGGTCGCAGCGACATTCCGTTGGTCGAACAACTCGATGGAGCCAGACCCCGAACCAAGGTCCAGATTATCCGTCAGAATACGTGTATCGTCGGCCGGGTCACCCGTTAGCGCGATGCCCAGTTCGATCTCGAAAACACGCCGGCCTGCGTCCGTGACAACGATCTTCGCGTCGTGCCCCGCTTCGACCAGTCCCTCAATCACCCGACGGGTGTAAGGCGCGCCGCTACCGCCCGAGATCCCGACAACATAATTCGCCATCAGTTCACCAACGTTCCGGCTATGACGAACCCGACGAACACCACCGCGATGACGCCGTTCATGGTGAAAAACGCCGCGCCCAATCGTGAAAGGTCGGTCGGAGATATCAGCCGTTGTTCATATGTCAGAAGCAGCGCGGCTGCCCCGGCGCCGACGTAATAAAGCGCATGGACTTCCAGTAGTGTTCCGGCGATAACCAGCGCGATCACGGTCATCATGTGGAATGAACGAGATATCCAGAGTGCGGCCCGGATGCCGAACCGGGACGGGATGGAGTTGAGGCCCTGGGCACGGTCGATCTCGATGTCCGCCGTGGCGTAAATGATGTCGAACCCTGCGACCCAGAACATGGCCCCGATGCCGAGCCAGGTGACGCCCCAGTTGAGCTCGCCGGTCAGCGCAACCCATGTAGCGGGTGGGATCATGATGTAGATGGCGCCGAGGGCGAGGTGCGCGAGCCATGTAAAGCGCTTGGTGTATGGGTAGAACACGAGAACGGCGATCACGATCGGGCTCAGATACCAAGCGAGCCGGTCGAGTTGCGATACGGCCAGCAGGAACGCCGCCAGCGCAACGCCCATATAGACCCACACCTGTCGCGAGGTGATCAATCCCGCCGGGATGGCGCGACTCGCCGTGCGAGGGTTACGTGCGTCGATCTGCGCATCGATGACCCGGTTTGCGCCCATGCCGAAGGTCCGCGCCCCGACCATAGCGACGGCCAGCCAAACGAGCGGATTCCAGTCCGGAAGTCCGTCGGCAACAAGAAAAGCGGTTGCGGCGGCAAACGGCAGCGCGAAAACCGAGTGTTCGAACTTGATCGTCTCGGAGAACAGTAGGACCCGGCCCCATGCCGATGTCGGAGCCTGCGGAGTCGCGCTAGTCATTGTTGTCCTCTGTTTCCGTAGCCCCACTGAAGTCGGGCCGCTCAAGTCCCCCTACCAGGATTGTCCTAAGTACCGGAAGCGCCTCGGTTGGAGTCGGCGAACCGCGGTATACCCAGTTCACGACTATCTCGTTGACCGCGCCCAGCCAGGCGCGGGCCACAACCTGTGTATTGGTCGGAGATATCTCCCCCGCAACAACCGCCCTGTCGAGCCGGTCCTGGATCACTGCGGCGAACTGTCCGTACACCTCGACCCGCTTTTTCTCAAATGGCGAGCCCATCGAGTAGCCCTGCACGAGAAGGACTTTGGCGATCCGACGACGTCGCCCGAGCCGGGTCAGTACCTCGGTAAGCGCCGCCTCGGCGCCGGCAAGAGGGGAAGAGCATTTCGCCGCCGCTCCTTCCGCCCTGCTGGTCAGTCGATTGGCGAGCCGGTCTATAACCGCGAAGAACAGGTCTTGTTTGCTCGGAAAATGGAAATAAAAGCCGCCCTTTGACAGCGAAGTCCGGCCGGCGATGTCTTCAACCAACGTCTCGTGGTAACCCTGTTCGCCAAACGCGTCTTCGGCGGCCTCAAGAATGCGGTCACGGGTTGTTTCGTTCTGGACGGCCATCGACGCTCGTAAGGGGATTGTGCGGTTGCTACCGACTGGCTGGTCGGTTCACGCAAAGTTTAGACTGCGCCTCGTATGTGGTCAACGAATAGTCGGCATCTACTGATTTTTGGGGGAGCAAGATAGTCCCCATCTACATTAGGAGGGGAGCTGGGGCTGGCTCACTATGTGAGCCAGTGGACATCCCATCGCTTCTACTGTTGTGGATAGACGCCAACGCGGCATCGCCCGACGACTCATGTCCGAAGTCGAATCTCGCCTGGGCTATCTGGGGTTCGGCCGAATCACAAGTCTGGTGTTCGTAAACGAACCCAGCGCGGCGGAAATCTGGTCAAACACCGGATACGTGGCTGACCGGGCAATAGGTCGCTACTTCAAGAACATCTAGGACACGCCCTACCGCCGCCCGAAGCCTCGCTCTAGATCGGGCTGGCTCATGTGGATCATGGTCGGTCTGCCGTGCGGGCAGGTGTGTGGCTGGTCCGCCTTCTCAAGGCTTCTCAAAAGCGCCCTACCCTCGTCGTCTGTCAGTTGCATCCCTGCACGCACCGAGGAATGGCAGGCCAGGGTAGCGATCAATCGCTCACGCCAGGCATCATTCCGCCCCCCGGACGCCACTTCGTCCAGTAGGCCGCTGAAAGCGTCGCCCGCCGCCGATGTGCGGTCTGCCAGCATGCGTGGAATCGCCCGAATCAACGCCGTTCCCGGTCCGAACGGTTCGACAACAAACCCCAACCCAGCGATCAGGTCACCTTGATCCGCCAGCAGCTCTTCCTGCCGTGGATCGAGCGCCACCGGCTCTGGTTCGAGCATCTGCTGTGCGTCCGGAGCGCCCGTATTGAGTGCCCTGCTGATCTCTTCAAATCGAACCCGCTCGTGCGACGCGTGCTGATCGATCAGGTACACACCATCTGGTCCCTCGGCGATCAAATACGTCGACTGCGCCTGACCGATCAGCCTTAGAACCGGCAGGGTCTCCCGCTGCGTCTGCCCTGGGTCACTCCCGGGCAGACGTACAGACACCTCTGTCGAACCCGACTCGGGACCGGAATCCGTTCCGGAGCCAACCCCGCCGGGCGGAACCACTTCATGGCGTGAAGGCCAAAGCGGATTCTGCTCAAGATCAGTCCTCGGCGCATTCGCTATCGGTCCTCCCCCAACACCAGTGCCGCCCACACCGGCAAACGTATGAGACGGGGTGGTCGGACGGAACGATGGCACCGGTGCGTTGGCGATGAGTACAGACCGAACAGCCCGCTGCACCTCTCCAAACACGAGATCCTCACGCAGGAACCTGACCTCCGTCTTCGCCGGGTGCACGTTCACATCCACGTCGTTGAGCGGCAACCGTACCAGCACAACTGCGATCGGAAATCTGCGCGCTCCAAGAAAGCCGTGATACGCCTGCTCAATGGCATACGTAATGCGTTTGCTCTGTATCCACCGCCCGTTGATCCCCAGGGTGATGAACCGCCGAGTCCCACGACTAATAGAGGGAGCTCCAGTCAAACCTCCGACGGCGAAAGCGGCCGGCGCTCCATCCGAAAACGGCTCCGCCTCCGGTAGCTCCAACATCGCCTCGGCGATACGCGCGCCGTACGTACCAGCGACGGCCCCCCGTAAATCGCCTCCGCCTGGGGTCACAACGCGCTGACGTCCATCCGCGCCCAACCGGAACGCAACATCCGAGCGCACCAACGCGTAAGAAGTCACAAGCGACTGGATACGCCCGAGCTCCGCGCCCGGAGATCGGAGGAATTTCCGGCGGGCTGGTACGTTCGAGAAAAGTCCCCTAACAGCAACCGATGTTCCCGCAGGAACGCCCGCCTTGCCGAACTCCTCGCGTTCCCCGAACTCCAGTAACAGTCTTTCGCCCGCATCCCGTTCGGCCGGCCTGCTTGATGCCTCGACCCGTGATACGGACGCGATGCTGGGCAACGCCTCGCCACGGAACCCCAGCGTGGCAATGCCGAGCAGGTC
>CAUZKS010000024.1:0-13326 GCA_963580625.1 Dehalococcoidia bacterium
CACCGGAAAGCGAAAGCGATGGGCCGCGATATCGTCGTCCACACGGACGCAGTGCAGGCGGCGGGATGGTTGAGTCTGGACGTCAACGAACTTGATGTAGACATGATGAGTCTGTCCGCTCACAAATTTCACGGGCCGAAAGGCGTCGGCATCCTGTATGTCCGCCGTGGTACCCCGTTCAATCCGTTGATAGTTGGGGGCGGACAGGAGCGACAACGTCGGTCTGGGACTGAGAACGTGCCGGGCATCGTCGGCGCCGCTGTTGCGCTGGAGCTTAGGGAAACGGAGCGAGAAGTGTCGTTCGATAAGGTCATCAAACTCCGCGACATGCTGATCGAAGGCACGCTGGAACGTATTCCGGGAGTCCGGCTAAATGGCGACCGTAACCGGAGACTTCCCAATAACGCCAACTTTTCGTTCGATGGAGTGGAAGGCGAGGCGGTGTTGCTGGGGTTGGACTTCGCCGGAATCTGCGCCTCGACACAGAGTGCTTGCAGCTCCGCATCTATAGAGCCGTCACACGTGCTGGTTGCACTCGGCCTGGATGCGGACCTGGCCGTCGGCAGCCTGAGAATCACGCTGGGCAGCGATAGCACCGAAGAGGAGATCCGGACGACGCTGGATGTCCTTCCTGACGTCATCTCCCGGCTCAGAGACATGCCGTCGCTCGCCTCGGCCACTTGATTGTGGGGAACAATTTCGCTCAGAGCACTTTTCCGAGAAGCTAACTGCATGCGTTGTTGTTTGTGGAAGACCAGAGACCGGTGCCGCGTCGTAAGCTGTAGCACCGGAAACAGAAAAACACTTGATCAAGGCGATGCCGGAGCCGATGTCGCTTCCTGTACGCCCTGATCTCTAAAAAACCACCCGCTAATAATCGAGAAGGAATTTATGGCCGAGGAGCGCATGGATGCCCCGGCGAACATGGACTCGGGAGATTCTTCGTCCAGCGACGAGGGGCTGAGCCCCGAGGACCGTGCCGAGTTCAGTGCGGCTGAAGCCGTGGCCCTGGCACATGTCGATGAAAACCGATCGCCTTATGGCGGCCCGATGTCACGACGCAAACTTTTGTTTGAAGTCCTGGAGACCCATCGTTACGGGGACGATGTCCGTGTACGTATCGGGTATCGACCATCCAGCGGTTTCTCCGGCCGTTCGGGCGAAGAGTGGATTCTGATTGATTCCGATGGTGCAGTCCGCACCCGCGAGTTGATCTCGAGGCCAAAGGACAGTCAGCCCTGGGTCCTGATAGCGCTGGCGGGCATCTCGATCATTGCGGCGTTGGTTCTCGTTCCGATGATCATTGCTCGATCTAACCCGACCGGAGATCCGCTTTACCGTGCCGGCCGCACATTATGGATGCGCGTCTCACCCCCGGACGTCGTGTCCGAATTGCAGTACGGAGGCCGAACCACTTCCGGTGACGCCGTTAATTTCCGCATCGCAGGCCCGGGGAATGGGTGGAACCTGGCAGTCGTTCACGTTTCTCTTCATAACGAAACGTCGCAGCAGGTGTCGATAAATATCGATGAAGCCGCGGCCGTCTTGATCGATGTTGACGGAACTGAATTCTCGCCGATTAACGTCGTGGCCCGCAGTGAGGGTATGTCCGGCCCGATAGATTCCCGGTACAGGTACCCGGACTTTGTAGGGTTATGGCGCAGCATCATTATGCGAGGCTCGGAAGAGGTGGCGGGGATGCTCATTTTCGAAGTTCCATCGGATTTCGAGGCGGACCGATTCCACTGGAAAGCCTCGGACACCATTCAGGTCGGTTTCCGCGACTAGTCGCGTCTCTGGCATAACCTGGGATCGGGTGACGGTGTGTCCGCGCTCGAGTCGTTCCGGCCCCTGTTCATCGCCCCTGTTCGGGGGTCTTGGGCGCGCGTAGAATCAGCCCACCATGGCTCAGTCTTCCGCCAAAGTGCCCGATGCCGAGAAGGCAGAGGGTGCAGTGACCACAAGGAATCGACGCCTTTCACCGGGTAGACGACAGTACCTGGATATCAAGGCGCAGCACCCTGACGCGCTTCTTCTGGTCCGGATGGGCGACTTTTACGAGACGTTTGATGAAGACGCCCAGGTGATGGCGGACGTGCTGGATATCACGCTCACGGCCCGGGACGTTGGAGGCGGAGCACGTTCACCGCTGGCCGGGATTCCTTACCACTCGCTTGAGGCTTATCTTGGCCGGCTGATTTCTGCCGGTTTGAAGGTGGCGATCTGCGAGCAGACGAGTGATCCGGCAACGGCCAAAGGCATCGTGGATCGAGCGGTCGTCCGGCTGGTGACGCCGGGCACGGTGCTAGAACCCGGTCTTCTCGATAATGGACGCAACAACTATCTGGCCGCCGTAGTTGTAGATGGCGAGCGTGCGGGAATTGCATATATAGACATCACAACGAGCGAGTTCGTAACTCGAGACCTGCCGCTTGATATGGTGCGCGACGAGTTGGATGCGATCGGGCCGGCAGAGGTGATACTGGATGCCGCTGCTGATCAACTGATTGGCGAGGATGACACCACGGGCTACGTGCGGCGTCGGATGACGGAAGGACGGCTGGACGTAGAGCTGGCGGGCGAAAGACTGCGTCGGCATTTCAAGACGGCCACACTTGAGCCGTTCGGATGTGAGTCGAAGCCGCTGGCCGCGATGGCCGCCGCATCCGTCCTTGAGTTCGTGCGCGAGACACAACTCGGAAGTTTGCCCCAGGTCACCACGCTCCGGACGATGTCCGACGCCGGCTACATGATGTTGGATCGCCGGGCGCGCCGGGACCTTGAGGTATTTGAGTCGCTAGGGGATCGTGATAAAGCACCGACGCTGCTCGGCACACTCGATCACACACGCTCGCCGCTTGGAAAGCGACTGCTACGCGAGCGAGTCGCCCGGCCGCTTATGGACCTTGATGAGCTGAAGAAACGGCTTGATGGTGTGGCCTCGTGGCTGGCCGAATCCGGGCCTCGGGCGTCGGCACGCGATTTGATGGACAAAGTCCCGGACCTTGAGCGATTGACGAATCGGGTACGGGCCTTCTCAGCCTCCCCACGCGATCTCGCTGCCCTGGCTCGCGGACTCGGTCAGTTGCCGGGGTTGATAGCGACGGCGAAGTCGGCGGGCGTGGAATCTGGAATAACGCTGTTAAACGACGCCCGCGCCTTGATAGAGGCCGCCATTGCGGAAGAACCGCCTATGTCTGCTGGCAGTGGCGACGCTATTCGGACCGGATTTGACACCGAGCTGGATGAGATACGGACGCTCTCCAGAGAAGCGAAGTCGTACATCGTTGGACTGGAAACTACGGCGCGGGAAGACACCGGAATCAAGACCCTGAAGGTTGGATACAACAAGGTTTTTGGCTACTACATTGAGGTGTCGAGGCCGAACTTGGACGCCGTTCCGGAGACGTGGGATCGACGTCAGTCGTTGGTCGGTGGGGAGCGTTTTATCACTCCCGAACTGAAGGAGTACGAAGCGAAAGTTCTGACAGCGCGTGACCGCATTTCTGAGGTCGAGCGTTCCGTCTTCCGGCGCGTCTGTGGCGAGGTCGGCGGGTATGCGGATCGCATCATGGCCGTTGCTGCGGCGGTCGCCGAAATGGACGTTTCAAACGCGCTGGCACAGGCAGCGTCCGATAACGGCTGGGTGCGCCCCGAACTAAACGACGGGGACGCTCTGGATATCAAGGCGGGACGCCATCCCGTGGTGGAGTCTGCGCTTGGCCCGGGCCACTTCGTGTCTAATGACATCCAGCTTTCTTCTGGCGACCAGCAAATTGCGATCATCACCGGACCGAACATGGCCGGCAAGTCCACATACATTCGCCAGGCCGCAGTGCTGGTGCTGATGGCGCAGATCGGCAGTTTCATCCCGGCGGGGAGCGCCAGCATTGGCCTCGTGGACCGGATATTCACCCGCTCCGGACTGGCGGACGATATTGCAGGCGGCCAGTCCACCTTCATGGTGGAGATGGTGGAGACGGCGGCGATACTGCACCAGGCGACACGGCGCTCGCTGATAGTGCTGGACGAAATAGGGCGGGGTACCAGCACTTACGACGGTTTGTCGATAGCCCGGGCCGTTGCCGAGCACATCCACAACAGCCCTCGGCTGGGTTGTAAGACGCTTTTTGCCACCCACTATCACGAGATGACGGCGCTTGCGGACCTGCTACCACGTGCAGTGAACTTTCAGGTGGCGGTGTCCGAGGAGGACGGCGAGGTGGTGTTCCTGCACCGTATCGTCCCCGGGGGTGCAGATCGCAGTTACGGCGTGCATGTTGGTCGTCTGGCGGGGTTGCCTCCGGCGGTTATTGCACGAGCCTGGGATCTGCTGGCCGAATTGGAGTCGAACGGCCGGTTAGATCCGGGTGGCGCGGTCGGGAGTTTAGGACCTGCGGTTCAACTGTCGCTGCTGTCCGGGCCGTCGCCGGTAGACGATGCGCTGGCAGGGATAGATGTGTCGAATCTGACGCCGCTGCAGGCGATAACTGAACTTTACCGATTGCAGGAAATGGCGGGACGTGACGGTGACGATGGATAGGGCACGCCGGTTCCCTGTGTGAGGAGTCCTCTCCCCCAGTGGGAGAGGGTTAGGGTAGGGAGAAAGTTCTGGTAATACCCGACCCTTCGAGAGCCTCAGGGTGCTGTTCCCTATCTGTCGTACATCCAAGAATCACGCTCATTAGTGATAACGGGGTAAATTGAGAGTCGAAACGCTGGTCGTAGGACCGTTGCAGACGAATGCTTATGTGCTGCTCGATGAGTCGAGCGGTCAAGCCGCCGTGGTGGATCCTGGCGCCGCCGGATTGCGCATTTCCGATGCGATAGCGGCCGCCGGGGCGACGTTGAAGTACATTCTGACGACCCACGGTCACGCCGATCACACGGGCGGGGCGTTTGACCTCAAAAGTAAGTCGGGCGGCGAGTACGTGGTGGGGGAGGGCGATCGGGGACAGATCGAGAGCCCGTCATCGTCGCTAGCTGCGATGATCCCGGGATTTGCGAATCCTCCAAGCATCGATAATCCCGTGACTGGCGGGGAGATACTGGATCTGGGCGAGTCACGGGTGATCGTGATCGCCACGCCGGGCCACACGCCGGGAAGCGTCTGCTATCTGTCGGAACAAGCGCTCTTCACCGGAGACACGTTGTTCCAGAACAGCATTGGCCGCTACGACCTTCCGGGAGGCGATGGAGATCAGGAGCTGCGGAGTATCCGGGACAACCTGCTCACACTGCCGGACCAGATGATCGTATACCCGGGCCACGGTCCTTCAAGCACGATCGGAGAGGAGCGAATAAACAACCCGTTTTTGCAGGGGATTTAGGGCTGGATTGTAGGCCTGTCATGTGTCCACCTCTCCCACATAACGTGTACACGCCGAATGCGCTCGGCACTATCATCCCTCGGAAGGATCCCCTCACCCTGCGCCCTATCCTGCTTGGGAGAGGAGGTCTAAAAATGCCGTAGTTGTCGGCGCTACTCCTTCAGATACTCGTCGAACCAGGCCAGCATTCGATCGCCGTACTCCTGTCTTAGGACCGGGTGGCCTGAGCGTTTGGAGAGGTGGGAGAAGTCTGGGAATCGGACGAACTCGACGGTTTTGCCCAGGCGCTTCAGGCTGACGTAGTACTGCTCACTCTGTTCCATCGGAACCCGGACATCGGACTCGCCGTGGATGATGAGCAGCGGCGTTTCTACGGATTCAACATAGGTCAGTGGAGACCTGAACAGGTATTTTTCGATCTCGTCGATTCGCCGACCGCTTATCTGGAATTCTCCGAAGGACACCCCGATATCTGACGTGCCGTAAAAGCTGCTCAGATTGGTTACGGGCGCTCCCGCTACGGCTGCTTTGAAGCGGTTGTCGTGTCCGATGGTCCAGGTGGTCATGAAGCCGCCGTATGAGTAGCCGTGGAGTCCCATGCGGTCTGCATCGATGTAGGGGCGTGACGCCATTTCGTCGACCGCCGCGATGATGTCCTCGTAGTCCTCGCCACCCCAGTCGTCGAACACCGCAGTCATGAAATCCATTCCGTAGGTGGACGAGCCGCGTGGGTTTACTGCGAGCACCACATATCCGTTCGTTGCCATCAGGTGGTGGTCAGCCATGAAGGCGTCGAGAAATGCGCCGTTCGGCCCGCCGTGGATCTCCAGGATCAGTGGGTACTTTTGCGTGGGATCGAAGTCCGGCGGCAGCATGACCCGAGACTCAATACTCATCCCGGCGCGTTCAAACGTAAATTTCTCCATCGTTGCCGGTGGGTGGCGTGCCAAGAAATCTTTGTTGTTGTCGGTTACTGCGGTCCACGAATCGCCATCTAGCAGAGCGATTTGAGACGGCGAATGTTGGGTGCCCAGCACTGCTGCTACGCCACCGGTAGCACTGTGGGAGATGCCTGAAAGCGTTCCATCCGCCGAAGCAATGGTCGTAACCACGCCACCTGTGGCTGCTACTTCATACAGGGCGCTCCGGCCTTGAAATGTGGCGAGGAAACGAATCTGATCTTCATCGCTCCATTTCAGCTCAATGGCTCGAAATGTTGGTGGTGACAGGCTGTCCGGAGCTGCGGCTTCGTGGGTCAGGAAATCGGGATCCTTGTCGGGGCCGAGGAGTGCCACTATGCCCTGGTATGACTGCGCTCCAACGTATGCCCCGTCCATCTCGGTAACGACGGCGCACAGACGTGACGAATCCGGAGCCCACCCAAGACCGCTGACCGAGCCGATATCGCCCGACCAGCATTCCGCCTGCCCGCCATCGGCCTGGACGATGTAAGCCTCAGAACGCCAGCGGGTGTCGTGATCCGGGCGTCGTCCGGAGATGAAAGCGATACGTGAGCCGTCTGGCGACCAGGCAGGCGCCATGTCGTCCGACGTGCCATCGGTGATCTGTTGCTCGATCCCTCCCTCAACCTCAACGACGAACAGATGACGGTACATCTCGCCACGCCATCCGACAGAGTCGTACTGGTATCGGATACGTTTGACACTGCGGGAGTGGGGGATGTTTTCGTCGTAACACGGTGAACCGGGTCCGGGCTCTTTTGGATCTGGGACGTCGGCGGAAATAACGAGCCTGGTTGTGTCCGGCGACCATGCGTAGTCGACCACTCCCCGCACCCGGCTGGTTACAGATCGTGCTTCGCCGCCGTCCGCCAGGATCACCCACACCTGATCGTGCTGATTGTCGTCTTTCCGGAGAAATGCGATCGACTCACCATCGGGCGACCAGCGGGGGAGCGAGTCGCTAGGACCGTTTGTGAAGTGAACAGGCTTGCCGCCGGTTGTGTCTTTCACCATCACCCGGCTCGTTGTCTTGTGGTCCTCTGCGGACGTGGTCGAGTCAATGAACGCGATTCGGGTTCCATCCGGAGACAGCGATGGGGAAGACACCGAAGCCAGTCCGTAGATGAGGTCGGCGGCGGTGAGCGGCGAGGGCATGTGTATGAGTGCTCCCGAGGTAGGTCGTTGAGGATCCGTGAAGGCGGTATCTTGCCACGGATGTGTTGACGGATGACGGGGTTCCGACACACGGGCATTCCATCGAAGGAGGGAATGCCCCCTCAAGAGGAACGGTTGTCTGTTCGGAAAATGAGCTATGCGGATGGACGGCGTCACTCAGCCCAACCCTCTCCCACTGTGAGACGCAGCGTAGATTGGTTATGAACGCGAACAGGGGCACCCCGACGGATCGGAACGCCCCTGTTCTCAATCACTTCTAGTCCCCGACGGCTAGCCTGCAGCTGCTACCGCCTGCTCGATTGCGTATCCGGCGTGGACCTGCGTCAGGTGTTCCCGGTACTCGGCTGAAGCGTGGATATCCTCGTTCAACGCGTCTCCGATCTCAGCTGCCGCCCGGCTTGACGCTCTGCGGATCACCGCCGGCGTGAGCTCCTTGCCCTTCAGGATGCGTTCGGTGCGACGTGCTCGAGTGGCCTTGTCACCCGCTCCAGTCACGGCGATGCGTGCGTCGGTGCAGGTTCCTCCCGAGATCGTGATCACCGCCGCCACGCCCGTGATCGCGTAGTGCGAGGCGGGCTGGTGGAACTTGGAGTACGCCGTGCCTGTCCCTGAGGCCAATCCCGGCAGCTTGATCTCCGTGATGATCTCGTTGTCCCTTAGCGCGGTCGTGAGCAGATCGACCTGGAATCGGTCGATATTGATCTCACGCTTTGAGCGGCGTGTACGCGCCACCACACTCCCGCCAATGGCGAGAACGACCGCTGGTATGTCGCCCGCAGGGTCAGAGTGCGCCAGGCTTCCTCCAATGGTTCCACGGTTCCGGACCTGGAGGTCCGCGACCCTGGCCGAGGCATCAGCCAACAGGGGGTAGTTGGACTGGATTACCGAAGATGTTGCCATCTCGCGGTAGGTCGTCATGGACCCGATCGCGACTCCGTCTTCTTCTTCTCTCGCGTACGAGAGTCCTTCTATCTGGCCGATGTCAACCAGAATCCCCGGTTCGGCGAGCCGCAGCTTCATCATCGGGATGAGGCTGTGACCACCGGCAAGGACCTTCGCTTCTCCCCTGTACTTGGACAGGAGGCTCGTCGCCTCATCCACAGAGGTCGGCGCAAAGTATTCGAAGTTACTTGTAACCATATCTAAGCCCTCCGAACTACTTGGCAGCGCGGGCTGTTGCACGCGCTGCTCGTTGTGCTTCTTTAGCGTCCTGGATAGCTCGCCACACCTTTTCAGAGGTGGCGGGCATGTCCATGTGTTTCACGCCTAGGTGCGCAAGCGCATCAACGACGGCGTTCATCACTGCCGGGCTGGCGGCAATAGTTCCAGCCTCACCGGCACCCTTGACTCCGATCGGGTTAGACGGAGATGGTGAAACCGTGCGGTCCAACTCCATCATCGGGAACATGTCGGCGGATGGCAGTGCGTAGTCCATCAACGACCCAGACAGTAGCTGCCCATCGTCGGTGTAGACGGCCTGCTCGCTCAGCGCCTGGCCGATGCCCTGCGCCACGCCTCCATGTGTCATGCCGTCCACTATCATCGGGTTCAGCACGTTTCCGAAGTCGTCCACTGCCACGTAGCGCTGCACCTCTACCTTGCCGGTGTCCTGCTCGATCTCGACGACACAAATGTGCGTGCCATTCGGCCATGCGAAGTTTTGCGGGTCGAAGAAGCTGACTTCTTCGAGTCCCGGCTCCATGCCATCAGGCAGGTTTGCGGCGGCGTACGCCTGTCCCGCTACTTCCTGAATGGTGAGCGTCTTGTCTGCGATGTCTTCGACGGCGAAAGTGCCGTTGCTGAACGTGACAAATTTGGGGTCCGCTTCGAGCAAATGGGAGGCGAGACGGTGTGTCTTGGCCTTCACTTTTTGCAGGCTGTTGAAGAGTGCAGCGCCGCCGACCGCCAGGCTTCGACTTCCGAACGTGCCGGTGCCAAACTGACCCTGGTCGGTGTCACCGTGCAGGACTTCAATGTCCTCGATCGGGATGCCGAGTTCGCTTGAAACGAGCTGCGCCATTGTCGTCTCGTGACCCTGTCCGTGGGGAGATGTGCCGATGTAGATCGTCGCTTTGCCCGTCGGGTGGACCCGGACATTGCTGCTCTCCCAGAGGCCCGCACCAGCACCAAGGGACGATGCGACGGCGGAAGGCGCCATGCCGCAGATCTCTATGTAGGTAGCGATGCCAACTCCAAGGAGCTTGCCGTCGCGTCGTGCGGCCCGCTGATCTGCGCGGAACTGCTTGTAGTCGAAGATTTCCAGCGCCTTGTTAAGGTTGCCCTTGTAGTCACCGGAGTCGTACATGACGCCGGTCGTGACTTCACGGCCGTTCTTGTGCGCCTGAAGCATGTTTTTCCGTCGTACAACGATCGGGTCACGCCCGATCTCCTGGGCGAACCGGCTCACCATGCGTTCCACCAGGTACGCCGCTTCCGGGCGACCTGCGCCACGGTATGCGTCGACCGGTGTGGTGTTGGTGAACACCCCGTGGACCTTGCAATCGATGTTCGGCATTTTGTAAACGCCGCCGAGCATCAATCCGAACAGGTATGTCGGAATCAGGGGCGCGAAGGTAGAGAGGTAAGCACCCAGGTTTGCGTACAGGTCCACCTTGATGCCAACGATTTCGCCGTCTTTTTTACCGGCAATCTCTGCGTCACAGATGTGGTCACGTCCGTGTGCGGTGGAGACGTAAGCCTCGGAACGAGACTCGATCCACTTGACCGGCCGTTTGACCTGTCGGGCTACGATACCGGCGACCACTTCTTCTGCGTACAGATAAAGCTTGCTGCCGAATCCTCCGCCGACGTCGGGAGCTATCACCCGGACCTTCTGCTCAGGCCAGCCGGTGACTAGCGAGAACAGCAGTTTGACCAGGTGAGGGATCTGCGTGGAGGTGTAGAGGGTGATGTTGCCCTTGCCAACGTCATAATCGGCAACGACTCCACGGGTTTCCATCGAGTTCGGGATCAGGCGCTGGTTGACGATGCGCTCTTTCACCACGATTACGTCCGGGTCTTTGATCGCTTCGGCGTAGTCACCGCCGCCGACTTCCCAGTCGAAGCCGATGTTGTTCGGGGCTTCCTCGTGAAGTTGAGGAGCGCCGTCTTTAGTCGCCTCCTCACCGTTCACGACAGCCGGGAGAACTTCATAGTCGACCTCAACCAGCTCTACTGCGTCATTGGCCTGGTAAGCGGAATCCGCAACAATTACGGCAACGGCGTCGCCGAGGTAGCGGACCGTTTCATATGCGAGAGGGGGGTGGGGCGGCTGCTTCAAGTCTGGCAGCATCCAACCGACGGGCAGTCCGCCGAGTTCTTCCTGCAGGTCCGCACCGGTGAACACGGCGATGACGCCGGGAGCATTCAGGGCAGCCGAGGTGTCGATGCTCTTGATGTTAGCGTGGCCGTACGTGCTACGTACGAACGCTAGGTGCGCCATTCCGGTCAGGCGGACATCGTCTACGTACTTGCCTCGGCCGGTGATCAGCCGTGGGTCTTCCGTACGTTTTACGCTCTCTCCAAAAGTTGCTACAGCCATATTTACCTACCCGCTTTCGCGGCAGCGCCGATGGCGTTGACGATGTTTTGGTACCCGGTGCAACGGCAGTAATTGCCAGCGATCCCAGCCCGAATCTCTTCTTCGGACGGGTTCGGATTCTGCTTGAGTAGCGCTTCCGAGGTCATGATCATGCCCGGCGTGCAGAATCCGCACTGGAGGCCGTGTTCATCCCAGAAACCCTGCTGGACATTTGAGTAGGTATCGCCGTCAGCGAGACCCTCAATGGTGGTCACTTCCGCACCGTTGGCCTGGACGGCAAATACCGTGCATGATTTAACGGCTTCGCCATTCAGGTGCACTGTGCACGCGCCACACTGGCTTGTGTCACATCCGACGTGTGTCCCCGTGAGATCAAGAACATCGCGCAGGAAATGTACCAGGAGCAGACGAGGCTCCACGGCTTCGGTGTGCGCGGTTCCGTTCACGGTGACAGTGATCTCGGTCGACATGGTCGGCCCCTTGCCACTTGTTTCAACGTAGGCCCGCATCTTGCATGTTGATTTGACACGATGCAAGGAGGGGATCGTCTTCATCAAGGATAAAATGTGGATTTACGGCAATCGGGGATGAGTCGTAACGCAAAGGTTACTTTGCTGGGTTATCTTGGGCTGGACGGTACGAAGAAATTATTGAAGGAAATAAACCGGCATGAAGATCAACGGTTCGTACAAACTCCCGGCTGACCCCGAGACCGTCTGGTCCGTACTGCTCGACCCGGACGCACTTGCGCAATCGATACCCGGCACGAAATCGTTTACATCAGATGGCGACGATGCGTATACCGTAGATCTGAGTGTCGGGGTTGCAACGATACGCGGGGAATACTCCGGGCGCGTAGCGCTGATAGATCAGCAACCCACGTCATCATTCAAACTCTTGGTGGAAGGCAAGGGCGCCAAAGGTGCTCTGAATGGCTCAGCCCTGTTCACTCTTTCACAGGGCAAGCCTGGCGAGACCGTGGTGAATGTGGAGGGCGAGGGCGAGATCGCCGGGCTGTTTGCCCGTGTCGGCCAACGGATGCTTGGTGGAGTGGCGAAGCTGCTTATGAAACAGTTCTTTGACAACATGAAGAAGCAGGTTAGGGCGAACGTCAAGGCCGCGACCGCCGATTGAGCCGACGCTGCGCAAGTAATGATTCCCGATCCCCCTCCTGGATTAGGAGGGGGATGTTGTTTTGTCCCTACTTCCCGGTCCAGTTTGGCTTGCGTTTCTCGGCGAAGGCCAGTGGGCCTTCTCTGCGGTCATCGGAGGCCAGAAATTTCGCCTCTTCCGAGTACTTGCGGTCGAATGCAACCTCCACAGATGACGCTAGGCCCTGATAAGCCATTTGCTTGCTGGCTCTCGCCGATAGCGGCGCGACCTCAAGGATCTGGTTCGCCCACTTCTCTGCGGTCGCCATGAGATCGGCCTGCGGCACCACCTCGTTTGCAATCCCGAGCCTGTACGCCTCTGCGGCGTCGATGCGGGTCGCCGTCAACATCATGCCCATAGCGATCTTGATCGGGATATGCCGGGGGAGTTTGTGGACGCCGCCTGCGCCCGCGATCAGGCCGACCCGAGGCTCCGGCAGCCCGACCTGTGCGTGGTCCGCCATGATGATGATGTCGCAGGCCATCGCCAGCTCGAACCCACCGCCGAGTGCGTAGCCATTGACGGCGCCGATGATGGGTTTCCAGCACTCGAAGTGGGATGTGATTCCGCCAAATGGCGCACGTATCGCGTTCGACTCTCGCTCGGCCCAGTTCTCGGACGTGTACACGAGATCGTTTCCGGCGCTGAACGCTTTCTCACCTGTCCCGGTGATGATGGCCACCCAGGCGTCCGGGTCGTTGTTGAACTCGGTGAAGGCGTCGTATAGCTCAAGGTTGGCCGGCGGGTGCAGCGCGTTGAGTCGTTCCGGACGCTCGATCGTGACGTACACGATGCGGCCCTTCTTTTCGTACGATATGAATTCGTAGGCCATCGACGTTCTCCTGCTTGCTGGCGGGCTGCCCGAATCGTGCAGACCGTAATTTGCTGTGCTAGAGACTAAGCGCGATGGCACAGGAACGGGAAGGCCGGAGCGTGGGATTCGCCTTTATTTCGCCTTAGTCTCCGGAATCACTGGCGCTACCAGAGCCGACCGGGTCCGGGGATCCCGTGGGAAGTGTTAAATCCTGATCCCGCCGCAGCGTTTCAGGCACGATGAAATATACGCCGGACGCTCCAAGAAACCCGAAACCTGCGATGAATATCGACGACCATCCAAGCGTGACAACGGTCGCAATCTGGCCGACGATGATCGGCCCTGAGGCTC
>CAUZKS010000025.1:0-13308 GCA_963580625.1 Dehalococcoidia bacterium
TGTACTAAAGTTTTTGCTAGGTAGAAATGTTTGCATCAATTTCCTTGCAACTGAGCGCGGACTAGCGGTGCTGTGGCAGGTGACGGACTACCGGAGCTGAGGTGGTGTCGTGGTGAAGGCGTGAGGCTCTGACGCGAAACGGCCTCCCCGAGGTGCGGAGAGGCCAAATCTGATTCCGGTTGCTGTCAAATCTGCTGTCAAACCCAGGATTCTGGAGATTGCCAGCACGATGCCAGCACGTTTAAGTGCTACTGGTCGGGGAGCCGGGATTCGAACCCGGGGCCTCTTCGTCCCAAACGAAGCGCGCTGCCAAGCTGCGCCACTCCCCGTATTCAGTACATGTCGCGCGCCGAACGCTGTCGGGCGGACGTGACATCTTTAAGTCTATTTGAACTTGACGCGCGCGTTACACGGGATTTTGCGCAATTGGTCGTGAAGATCCAACAATGACCGCAAGCGGGACACAATCGTCATTCCGAGTAGTCAGGAATCCAGATACGACCTCAACCCATAAGGCGCGTGACCATACAATCAACCTTTCCTGGATTCTGACCTGTGTTGGCATTCAGGAACAATGGCCCAACTAGTAAGCCCTCCCCCCAATAGCCGCCCGTCTGGCCTACTCCTGGTGCAGCGTTGGAGACCGCATCGGCGGTGCTATCTGTGTGGCGTCCAGTGGGATTACTTCCTTCTGGTACACCTGCACACGGTACGAATCCGTATCGGTTACATACATACGGCCATCGTCGCCGATCACCACTGACTTCGGACGTCGTAACGCCCGCTGCGGCTCCAGATTCGCCATGTCTCGGATCCGGTTCGGGCTGGCGTTCGTCATCATGTACTCGCGGGCGATTCTGGATAGCGTTGCCTCGCCGAGGAACTTCTGGACAAATCGTGGCTCTGAGTTAAAGAGCTGAATTCGGTCATTGCCCCAGTCCGCCACATAAATATCGCCGTCCAGGTCTACCGCAACATCCGTCGGCCGATTGAACTGACCGTCCCCGTTACCTGAAGAACCGAAGGCGAAGATGAACTCGCCGTCGTTACTGAACTTCTGGATGCGGTCGTTGCCCCAGTCCGCCACGTACACATCTCCAAGCTCGTCCACCGTGATGCCCCATGGCGACTCAAACTTGCCATCACCGGAGCCGCGTGATCCCCACTTCCCGAGGTACTTTCCATCCGTTGTGAACTTCTGAACCCGATGGTTCATCGAGTCCACGATCAAGATGTTCCCGTCCAGGTCGAACGTCATCCCGGCCGGCCGGTCGAACTGACCGTCCAGGGAGCCTTTTTCGCCCCAGGTACTGAGTACCTCGCCCTCTCTGTCGAACTGCGTGATCCGGTTCAGCGCTTCGTCCGACACGAAAAGATTCTCATCGGCGTCGGCGATAAGCGCCACCGGCCACTGGAACTGGCCCTCGTCGGTGCCCCAGCTGCCGATTGATCCAAGGTCGTCGTCGGTGTAGTTGTACTTCCTGATCATCGCCGCATTTTCCTGTCGGCACAGGACGTAGATTCGATCCTCATTGCCGAGTGCGATGTCGATAGGGAAGTTTGTTATCCGCCTCATCCCCAGCGTTTTGACGTAAGGGAACCCTGCTCTAAGCAGTCCATAAGGTCGTGCCACGGATACCGCTCCTGTTGTTCTGAACTTCTAAGTTAATAAGTGACTGTCCTGAGTCTGACCGACGAGTGAGTAGTCATAATGAACTTCTCCCTCACCTTCGTCCTCTCCTGCCAGCAGAGGGGATTATTACGTCGGTTGTCAGGCCGCGAACGGGTTGATCTGCTCGTACTTACCGCGGACTATTTCGCTTGAATCTATGCTCATCCACTGCTCAAGCAAAGTGGCGTAAATGCTTCGGAAGTCGATCGTGTGCGCAAGGTCCTCGCCGTTCGCCCAGTCGGCCGGGTCGAGAGATGGGTACTCCGAGTAAAGTCCGCCAACTACCCGCTCACCGACGATGAAAGCACCCCCACCTGAGCCGTGGTCCGTGCCTGAACCGTTATCGGCGATACGTCGGCCGAACTCCGTGAAGACGTAGATCATCACCTCTTCAGCAGCGTCATGCTCTCGCAGATCCGCCATGAAGTCCCTGAGCGCCCCGGACAGCTCCGTCAGCAGCCGCTCGTGGTTCGGCACCTCGATTGCGTGGTGGTCGTAGCCCGCGTGCTGTGTGTAGAAAATACGGGTCCCGAGCCCTGAAGTGTGCACGCGTGCAACGTCACGAAGGCTCTTGGCGATGGGGTTGTCTGCGTACTCAACCGTTGAGCGGTAGTTTGCCGGAACCGTCTTCAATAAGTCCGCCCCGGTCATCACGTCCCCACCGGTCTGGTGGAGATAGCTCATCACGGGACCGGAGCCGATGGCCGGCGTGTACATACGCTTGAATATGTCCAGTTCCCGCGCCCGGTGCTCTTCTACCTCGACACCGGTCAGGAGGCCGTAGCTGTCCAGATCTCCGACCGAGGTCACGGAAACGCCCGGTGCGGCCATCGCACGCGGCAGGCCGCGACCGAAGCTGATCCCGGTCAAGACGTTCTTGGTATCCGGGTCTATCTCGCGAAGTGCCTGCGCCAGCCAGCCCTCGGTGGCGATGCTGTTCGGCTCCGCGGTGTGCATGATGTCCATCGCCCGGAAGTGCGAGCGGTTGGAGTTCTCGTATCCGATCCCCTGGATGATGGCCACGTCGCCGTCGTCAAACATTTCTTTGAGCGGAGCGGCGCATGGGTGGAACGCAAGTTCGTCGTTGATCGGCAGAACGCGATCCTCGCTCACCCCCACCACGGGTCGAACGTCGTGGTAAAGCCCGCTGGTGTACGGGATGAGGGTGTTCATGAAGTCATTTCCGCCTGTCAGCTGGACTATCACCAGTACAGGCGGCTTGCCGTTCGTGATCGTAACCATTTAGGAGCTCCTCCCGGCGACCGCCGGTCTCGGTACGTTCTGGCGACCTTACCTCAGGTCAATCGGTCGTAACTTGTTTATGCAAACTGGTACTCGGGCGTTGCGACGGCAAGTCGCAACAGCCGGATTACACGTGTGGCCTCGTCTTCGCCCTCTGCGTCGTTGGCAAAATCGATCAGCGCCTCGCGTGTCCGGTCGCTGACCTCAACGTAACCCGTCTCAGCGAGCACCCCGTTAACGAGACTTTCGGCGGATCCGAGCGACTCGGAATCCTTCATGCGCTGGACTAGCGACTGAATTCCTGGGGCCAGACCTTCGCCGATCTCGTCGACCGCAAAGTTGACCCGTTCCGTCAGGTTTCCGCCGTCGATCCACTCGCCGCCGGTGTGCCAGCCCTCGACCGTCGGCGGGTCCAAAAGCTTCTGGCCCATCACGTCGATAGCCCCGGCGTACTTGGTCATGCCCGGCGCCATCTCGGTCTGCGAGCCAACCATCTTGAGCACGCCGACGATGAACTCGGTCGGGCTCTTCACCTTCTTGTACCTTGCAGCCTTGAAGAAGTCTGAGTTGAACATCACACGGAGTACTGAACGTATGTCGCCGCCGGTCTCGATGAACTTTGCCTCCATCATGGCGATCCCCTCCGGGTCTAGAGGAGGGACATCATTCCAGGATGGAACCTGTGGCTCGTCCGCCACGAAGAAGTTGTACAGGTGACGACAGATGAAGCGGGCGCTGGCGGGCGACTTGACGATGATGTCAATAATGTCGCCGCCGTTCAGGTTGCCGGTAACGCCCAGAAAGGTCTTTTCTCCGTCGTCGTGATCGTCCTTGCGGAAGAGGAATTTCGCCGGATAGTAGCCATGTGGATAGAGAGGCGGCGGCTGCTCGAACGTCCAGCCTGTGAACGCGCGAGAAGCGTCCTTGATGTCCTGCTCGCTGTAGTTGCCTACACCCAGCGAGAACAGCTCAAGCAACTCACGGCCGTAATTCTCATTAGGCTCGCCATTCCGGTTCTCGTTGTTGTCCAGCCAGAACAACATTGCCGGGTCCCGAGAAAGATCGTTCAGGATGGTGGTCATGTCACCCATCCCGTTCAACCGGAACATCTTGATCTGGTTTTTCGCTGCTAGAACGTGCTCGTTCTTCACAAGCCCGGTCGCGAACACGTGGTGCCAGAAGAGGGTCATCTTCTCTTGAAGCTGTGCCTCGCTGTTGATCATCCGGTACAGCCAGCCGGCGATGAAGATCGGCGGACCTTCTCCGTGGATATAGCGTTCCAGGACATCGTCCTGAATGTCCCTTTTCGGGTCTGGATTGAGGAGCGCTTCTACCGTGTCCTCGTAGCTACGTTTGGCGTAACTTTCGAGCTGCTCACGGGTCGCTCCAAATCCGGCGCGTCGGTACAGATGACCGAGAAGGTCGATATCTGTTTCCGTCGGATGGGCAACGGTTGTCATCGGAAAACCTCTCGCGGACTAACTATCTGGCACGGCTCTCGTCGAATAAACCATGTCCCAGCGCTGTGATTCTAGGATTGGCATCAACCACAGGTCAACGTCCGATCACGTATGGGCCAGGGCGAAGGCGATGTAACATCCCGGCTGAGAGCCGAATTAATGAAGCTGGCAAGATCTGTTCAGCGTACCGTCCGGACACAGCATGGAGCGACATATATGAAGATTCTCAGGTTTGGTGACGATCGCGTCGGCGTGCTCAAGAACGATGACATGGTGGTCGATGTGACAGGCTTAATCAAAGGCAACGGATCCATCGGACCGCAGGCCGTGATGGAAGAGCTGATAAGCAACTTTGACGAATATCGTTCCCAGCTGGAGGGCCTCGTCGCCTCTGAGAATGGCGTGCCACTCGACGGCCTGACGCTGTTGCCGCCGATCCCCCGGCCAAGCCGCGTGCTTGCTGCATTCTCAAACTATCTCGACACACCTGAACGTAAGAGGGAAGACGTTCCAGAGGAGTTCTTCTATAAAGACCCGGATGTCGTGGGACCGGAGGGTTCAGTCAACCTTTCAGACATTCCCGGCGTTGTGGTCCACCAACCTGAAGCGGAACTTGCATACGTCATAGCCAGCGGAGGGAGAAACATCAGCCTGGATGACGCCATGGGCCACGTCTTTGGCTACATCGGTTTCTTCGACGTCTCGGCGCGGGGACTGACCCGTCGTTCACAACTGATCCCCAAGGGGCAGGCGACATATGCCGTTGCCGGACCATGGATCACCACCCGGGATGAGATACCCGATCCTCACAACATATGGGTGAAGTCTTGGGTGAATGGGGAAACCCGCCAAAACTACAGCACGGAGCACATGGCCGTCAGGATCCCTGAGCAGATCGCATGGCTCTCCCGCTTCATAAACCTACATCCCGGGAACATCGTCGCCACCGGTACGTATCACATAGGTCTGGGCCCACTGAACGACGGTGATGTGGCGGAGATTGAGGTCGAGGGCATCGGCAAAGCAAGGGTTTTCGCGCACGGGGGAGGCGCTCCCCGGATGGCGGAGTTCAGGCCCGGAATGACGCAGGTGGAACGCCCGGCCGGAGGCATGTCCCGCGTTTAAAAATTGACCTGCCGGTGGCCGGGCAACGTTTTCACAACCCCTAACTGGCGTGGTCTATGAGATCTTCTTCCGAGCCGAAACCACCAAAGGGATGGGGGATCCCAGCGAGTTTATTGCCGTTACCGGAAGACCCGACCCGACCATTCGTCGAGGTTGTGTGGCCCCGCCGAAAAACGATGGCGGATGTTTGATCACCGGTTACGACATTGAAGTTCAATCCACCGTGCGGTCGTACACATTCATCGGCAATCTCGGCACCGGATACTTTCTTATGGTGTCGGCCGCGCACACTATCACTGCCGCCCACTACATTTCAGTGCGCGGTCGTATGCTCGTGTTCATCGCCCAGTCAGGGTAGTAGTCGTAAATGTCGGCGTCGGGAAGCGGCCTGCCCATTGGCTGAGGCGGCACCCGGAACGGGCCATCCACCCCGATCATCTCGGTCATCCCGTACCCCAACCCGACGCGACGGAGTGTACGGGTGGAGGGCACATTGAACGGAGCAACGGTGGCCAGAGGAAGCCGACCCTGTTCCAGGATCCACGTCCCCGCGGTCGCCACGACGGCGCTTCCAAGTCCAGACGATTGAGCATCTCGTGACACATCAACGCCGATCTCCATGAACGGGTCTCCCTGATCCTTCACTGTGGCCAGAGAGACGAGGTTACCTCCCTGGTAAATCCCGAACGCGGCGACCGACCCGGGACCGTAACAGTGCCAGAACAGATCGAAGTCGACCGCCGACAGCTCGTCAGCGGCCAGTGCCCTGACACGCTCGTCCGCTCGTCCACGCCACGATACCGCGTCCGCAAACAAGAACCAGGTAGGCCCCCACACAGAGACCTCGTGGGGCAGGGTGACGCGAGAGAGCTCGTACGCCCCGAATGGCGTGAACAATAGGTCTGGGTGAACGTCTCTTGTTATCGTTTTGAACGGCCCTACCCAGTCCTCACGGGCTACAAGGATGCTGCGGCCATTCAGCCTTACGCCGGTAAGACCAGCGTCGTCCACGGTCAACACATCGCTCCCGCGAGCAGGTCGGGCCACCACCGGCACGGAGTCTGGACGCGCCTCCTCAAGCGACAGTCCCAGTCGCTTCTCCTGCCATTCCCTGACCGCTATGTTTAGGTCCGTGGACAACATTTTCCAGTCAACCTCTGAAATAATTCCGCGTCGGGACCCGCGCACTGGTGTAAATTGTGGATTCGCTTTGAGACGCACCCACGCGGGCATTTTGAATGAGCATATCGCCCAGTTCGGGCAAAAACGGCTAAAAACCTCTCCGCGACCGCCGCATAGGTGTTTCAGAATTACATAACCCCTCAGATTATCAGTGCGCCCTGAGCGCAAAGGATCTCCGTTTCATGACGCCTCCGGCCGGAAGACACTTTCTCCAGATCCCCGGACCGACAAATGTGCCGAATCGCGTGCTCAGCGCAATCGCCGGACCGACCATAGATCACCGGGGCCCAGATTTTTCCAATCTGACCCTTGAAGTGCTGGCCGGGCTGAAGAAGGTCTTCAAGACAGAATCCAACGTCCTGGTGTTTCCAGGGTCGGGGACCGGAGCATGGGAAGCTGCGCTGGTCAACACGCTCTCGCCGGGCGACCGAATCCTCATGTTTGAGACGGGGCAGTTCGCCACCCTGTGGTGTGCGATGGCCCGAAAGCTGGGAATCGAGGTCGATTTCATTCCCGGAGACTGGCGTCACGGGGTGGACCCGGCGCAGATCGAAGCCCGTTTGGCCGAGGATTCAACGCACCAGATCAAGGTGGTCGCCGTGGTGCACAACGAGACCTCTACCGGGGTCACCAGCCGGATTCCAGAGGTGCGCCAGGCTATCGACGCGGCGAACCATCCGGCGTTATTCATGGTGGACACCATCTCGTCGCTCGGGTCGATCGACTACCGCCACGATGAGTGGGGTGTCGATGTCACCGTGGGCGGCTCCCAGAAAGGGCTCATGCTTCCGCCCGGGCTCGGTTTTAATGCCGTGAGCGAACGGGCGCTGGCAGCTTCAAAGGAGGCAGCTCTCCCGAAATCGTACTGGGACTGGGACGGTATGCTTGAGACCAACCCACAGGGATTCTTCCCGTACACACCAGCTACCAATCTCCTTTACGGCCTTCGAGAGGCGCTCCTGATGCTGGAAGAGGAAGGGCTCGATAACGTGTTCGCACGGCATGACCGTTTTGCCGCCGCGACCCGTAATGCCGTTTCGGCGTGGGGGTACGAGCTTCTCGCACAAGATGATCGTGAATACAGCAGTTCGCTGACGGCGATCGTAACTCCGGAAGGGCACGACGCCGACAACTTACGAAAAGTAATCCTTGATCGCTTCGATATGTCGCTTGGAACCGGCCTCGGAAAGGTAAAGGGCTGGTCGTTCCGGATCGGCCATCTCGGAGATCTGAACGACCTCACGCTGATGGGCACGATCGCCGGCGTTGAGATGGGATTGGACATTGCTGGAATCCCGCGATCGGGTAGTGGTGTCGCCGCCGCTATGGAGCACTTATCCGCCGGCTAAGTGACCGGCAGACGGTACCCGCGATATCGGGGAGCCGATTCCGCACGATACGTAAGTGTGACCAGTAATCTACGTTCAGAGATGGCAAATATTCAGACCAACAGTCACCTCCGAAGGTGAATGTTCAGGAATTCGTGTCCGGCAGTGAGAGGCCTACGACCGTCGTCTTCGTTCCCGGTCAACAACTCCCAAAGCGGCTGCGTAGATGCCATCGGTGTCGATGCCAAACAGTGAATACAAGTCATCCCGAGAACCTGACTGGCCGAACGTGTCCACACCAAGGTTGATAGAGGGACTATCGAGCGCCGAACCGATGAACGCCAACGTGTGAGGCGACCCGTCGATCACTGTCACGACCGGGCTGCCCACCTCGTGTGGTTCAAGTAAGCCTGTCGGGTCGTAAAGCCCGATATCGTGGCCCCTCACCTGATCTTTTTCGGCAGAACGAACACGCCTGTGGAGCATGTCCGGGCTAGTCACCGAGAACACGTTGGCGCCGATCCCCTCACGCTCAAGCAACGGGATCGCCGCAAGAGCCTCCGGAATCATCACGCCGGTCGCAAATAGATTGACGATGGCGTCAGCTTCAGGATTTGCCGTGCGCAGCCTGTAACAGCCGTCGAGCACCGCCTTACGGAGCGCGTCGATGTCCGCGTCGTCGTGAGGATCATTGAACAAGGACTGATCGATCACCTTGGTACTGAGCCGGAGGAACACGGATTCGCCTTCGCCCGAGCCGATTCCGCGTATGGACTCAAGCAAGATCCATTCAAGCTCACGAGCGAACGTCGGCTCGTAATAGCGGATGTTTGGCAACTCCATTCCGATAGACGGAGAAAGCATCCCCTGATGCGACCCGCCCTCCGGGCTGAGCGTCACGCCGGATGGCGTCGCCACGGCGATGAACTTCGACTCTTGGTACACGCCGTACACGAGCGGATCCAGCCCGCGCACGATGAACGGATCGTAAAGAGTACCTATCGGGACAAGTCGTCGCCCCGAAAGCTCCTTCGAAAGCCCGAGCTGCCCTAACAACAGGAACAGGCTTGTCTCGGACAGGCCAAGCTCGATATGGCGACCGTGAGGCCCTTCGGTCCACTTCAGGACCCGGGTCTCGGTATCGAAAAAGTCCGTAGCGTCGGTGTGATGCCACACCCCGGTGCGATTAATCCAGGAGCCCAGGCTGGTCGATGTTGCGACGTCCGGCGAGACCGTGACGATACGCTCAGATGCGTCAGGGGACGTTCGAGCAATCTCTAGAAGGATGCGTGCGAAGCTCTCCTGCGTAGATGCGGCGCTCGTCAATCCAAGATCGGTGTCATTAAACGCAAGCGGCGGCTCTTCCGGCACAATCGGTCGGGTCAGTCGGTCGGCAGCGTGAGATATGTAGTTCGACTCGTCGCTACCATCGGGGAAGCGGTCCCACGGATAATCAGGTTCAACTCCGAAATGATCAGCCAACTCTTCAAACTGGTTTTGTGTCAGTAGCGCCGAGTGATTGGCGGGGTCGGCAGCGATCGGCAGCCCCCAACCCTTCACGGTGTACGCAAACACAACAGAAGGGCCATCAGCGTTTGATGCCTCTTCGTAGCAACGTGCGAGCGTGCCGACATCGTGCCCACCGAGCCCGGCGACGCGCCGCTGCAACTCCTTGTCGTCGAAATCGCTTACGCAGCGCTCGATATCGCTTCGCTGGCCGCGGGTCGTCTCAAGTAGTCGGGCGCGTACATCGGCCGCTGGAGCGACCAGCATCGCCTGGTACTCCTGGTTCGGCATATCGTCGATACGAGTCCTGAGCGCTTCACCGCCCGGCAGCTCCATAAGCTCCGTGAGCTGCTCCCCGTACTTGGCGACGACCACGTTCCAGCCGTTCACACGGAACATGTCCATGAACCGTGCAACGCGGATGCCCGGCACCACTCGGTCAAGACTTTGTCGGTTCAGATCGACGATCCAGGTGCAACGATCGAGACCCTGAATAGCGGGTTCCGCTACCGTCTCCCAGATAGAGCCCTCATCCAGTTCCGCATCGCCCATGTGTGCAAAGAAGCGGCCCGATGTGGGTTCTAGATTGTGGCCATCAAGATAGTCCCTCACGAGCGCACCAAACGTGACCGCGCCGGGAGACAACCCAACGGAGCCTGACGAAAAATCGGGAGCGTCCGGGTCCTTGGTTCGACTCGGATAGGCCTGAAGCCCGCCGAATTCCCGGAGGGTCGGCAGGTACTTCACATCCAGGTTGCCTAGCAGGTACTGGATTGCGTGATACACAGGAGACGCGTGTGGCTTGATCGCCACCCGGTCTTCTGCCTTCAACGTCTCGAAATAAAGAGCGCTCAAGATCGCCGCAGATGACGATGAGGAAGCCTGGTGTCCGCCGACCTTCGATCCGTCCGTGCTCTCGCGGACGTTGTTGGCCCAGTGGATGATGGCGGTCGCCAGCCATAACACCCTGTCCCGGGCGTTATCCCTGATGAGCTGTACCTGGGATCTTCCCTGTGGGTTCACAGGCGGGTTCACGGCAACCATCGACGCACTCCGATTAGCCCGAAAGACCATCTGAACGTGAGCGTACGTTCCAGAACACTGAATAATGGGCGATTGTCCCGATCTTACACGTCATGGGACAGCGTGACGCGCCCTCTTGTGACCGTTCTTCACATGTGACATCTCCCGGCGGGACGTTCCGGCACGATAAACTCGCTGCAACATACAGGAACCACACCCGGAACTAGATTGACCGGGCAAAGGCAGCAACACCCCTCAAGCTCCCACGGGATCATCAGAAACGCCATGAAGTTTGACCGGCTGGACATCTATCACGTAGCGATGCCACTGATATACCCGTGGCGAACCTCCTACGGCGAGGACTACGACATTCAGGCCGTGCTCGTGAAGGCCACCGACGGTGACAACGTTGCATGGTCGGAATCGTCGCCCCTCCACGCCCCTACTTACCTCACCGAAAGCGCCGGCGGCGTCTTCTACCTGCTATCGGAGATCATGGGGCCGCAGATAGTTGGGCGTGAGTTCGAGGACGCTGATGATCTCAACAGGCTCTTATCTGTATTCAAGGGCAACACATTCGCCAAAGCGGCGCTGGAGATTGCGTCATGGGCGCTCCTCGTCCGTTCTTCCGGCATACCGCTGCACACCCTGCTCGGTGGTGAGACGCGTGATGTCTTGGCGGGCGCAGATTTTGGCATACAGGACTCGATCGACATGCTTCTCGGCAACATCCAGATCGCCGTGGATGCCGGGTTCCCGAGGGTTAAGTTGAAGGCTGCGCCGGGATGGGACCTCGACATGTTGAAGGCCGTAAGGGGTGCATTCCCGGATACCGTCTTCCACATCGACTGTAACGGAGGCTACTCACTGGACGCCCTTCCGATGTTCAAGGAGATTGACAAGTTGGGGCTGGCGTTCATCGAGCAGCCGTTGGCGTTCGATGACCTGTTGGACCATGCGGAGCTGGCGAAGCAGATCGAGACGCCGGTCTGTCTGGACGAGAGCGCAATCAGTATCCGGGCGGTCGAACAGGCTCTACGCATCGGCGCGGCAAGCTACATCAACATTAAACCGGGTCGTGTTGGCGGATTGGCAAACTCGATCGCCATCCACGACATCTGCCGGGACGCCGGCGTGCCCGTCTGGGTAGGCGGCATGCTGGAAAGTGCACTCGGAGCCGCGATCTGCGTTGAGTTGGCCACATTGCCCAACTTCACCTACCCGGGCGACCTGTTCCCATCCTCTCGCTTTTACGAGCGTGACCTCAGCCAGCCGGACAACGAACTGACCGAAGCGCACACGTTCAAGCCGTTTATGAACGGGCTACCGGAACCGGACGCGGACCGGCTGGACGAGTACACCGTTCAATTGGCCACGGTGGTTCCGGATTGAACGCTGAAATGTCAGTACAGATAACGTCGGTGAACCGATGTGATACTGATCAGGCGTGCACTGTATGAACGTCCGTGGGTGGCGGAGCAAGCTGCCGCGCGTGTTGATCGCAGGCATTGCAATCATCGCAGCGATCGCCATCGTCTCGGAGATCAGTTCTGACCGAGACGTTGGTGGGGAGTTGGTAGTCGAGGTACCCACACCAACGATCGAGTCCAGATCGTGGGCGGTGGGCCAAGAACCAACCGGGGTCATTTTTGACGGCGAGCGGTTGTGGGTTGCGGAAACCGGGTTCGGGACCGTGACGAGCTACGGACTTGAAGGCCAGCGTCTGGACACGGCGGATGTGGGCGGTCAGCCGGCCGTGCTCGCCTCGGGCTCGGGGTTCGTCTGGGCGCTAGACGCAGGCGACGGCTCCGTGACGCAGTTGGACGTCGATGCGAACGTCGTAAGGAAATTTCAGGTCGGGTTGGAGCCTGCTGGGCTCGTGTTTCTTGGAGATCACCTCTGGGTCTCGGATCCGATACGCGGCTCCGTCTCCAAAATATCGCTCCAGGGCGCGCTGGCCCAGTTACTTGAGATCGGTGTCTCTCCCGGGGCGATCACTAAAACGCCGGAACAGGTGCTTGTCGTCGATGGCGAAACGCTCACCGTCACGGGAATCGACCCGGATGGAAATATTGTCGGCTCGTTTGAGTACCCGGACCATATAGACATCGGGGATTTCGAACATATTCCGGGGAACCCAACGGCGTTCCTGTCCACCTCGGATGCCCTGTGGATCGCTTTCGGCGGCATTGGCCAGGTGATGCGCCTCACGCCCGCCGGTAACTTCTCCAGCCTCACCCGTGTTCCAACGGGTCCCCTGGCGTTGGCGTGGAACGGTAACGAGCTGTGGGTGGTATCGACCGACGCAGCAACGATCACCCGAATCTCCGGCACCGGAACGATCATCGAAACGCACGATATCGGTGGGCACCCGACGAGCATCGCCCATGATGGCAATCACGGTTGGGTAACGGACGACGAGAAAAACGTACTAATCCAGTTCACTCCGGTCGAGTTGGTCCCGTAGGCTCCAATTGAGGCACTTTATTCGGTGTCCTTTCGAATGGAGGGCCCCGATGATCGTTCCCATTTCGAGACCGTAATAGCGAGTTTAGTTTCTTCTTCAGGAATAGTGACGATTCGCCGGCCCTCAACCGACTCTGGACTGCCGTCGCTATTCCTGAGTAAATACCCGGTTCTGCTGGATCTGGTTCCAGCTCGACGCGTTCCAGGGAGATCACGTTGCCCGAAGGCATCGTCATCAGGGCAACACGGTCACCGGCGGGATGGTTACTCGGGACCCGTACCCGGTCTAACTCCCGCGTCGGGA
>CAUZKS010000026.1:0-13205 GCA_963580625.1 Dehalococcoidia bacterium
GCTCGTCTGTGGCGACGTGAAGGCGGGACGGGCAGATCGGGGGATCATGGTGTGTGGCACCGGTGTAGGCGCCGCCATAGCAGCCAACAAAATCCCTGGGATACGCGCCTCTCTGAGCCACGACACGTACTCGGCGCATCAGGGCGTTGAACACGACGATGTAAACGTGATTTGCCTCGGGGCTCAGATAATCGGACTGAACCTCGCCGAAGAAATTCTCAAAGCGTTTCTGGACGCGAAGTTCAGCACCGAAGACTACTTTCGGAGGCGCGTCGAGAAACTGGGCGAATTAGAGCGAGACGCCGCCCGAGAAATGGGTTGAATCGGCTTTAACTTCCGACCGGTGGCGGGAGTAAGTAGGTGATGGAATCATCGATCTCCTCATCTCCCTAATACCCCTCGATGTTGTGCGGTGTCCCGGATTAAACACCTCTACACGTGGGTTCGCATTGCCGTAGTGGAGGTATGGCGTGGTGAGCCAGAGGCCGCGCAGACTCAGCGTATCGAACATTGTTCCGCGCCGAGGGAGTTCTTTTCCAGCGCCGAGTCTCCCGTTCCCATATCGTGTATGCGTCCATCGAGGAATGTCTCCGGGATGTGACACTCGGCGCATCCAAGCGCCAGATGCTAGGGTGATCGCCCTCAGCGCGCCGCTCCCAAACGCCGTTACCCTGTCTATCAAACGCCATGTTGATGCAAATCGGCGCACGATGTTTCTCACGCAACACGACTGGAAGATATGGAACCCACCGGAACTCACCAGTCGTTGTGCAATATCCCCCGCGGCATCAACGCCTGCGTTATCCTCCCCGCAGTTTTCATTCAAATCTCAATCGCCCGTAACGTCAGGAGCCGCCCAGATGCCGTTCGAGAAGATCATCTCCGAGACGACGCCCGAAGGGGTGCTCATCCTCACGATGAACGATCCGGACACGCTCAACGCGCTTGGTGAGCCGCTCATGCCGGAGCTTGAGTCGGAAGTCCATCGGTTTGCCGCCGATGGAGATCTTCGAGTTCTGGTGATAACCGGGTCGGGCAGGGCGTTTTCTTCTGGAGCGAATGTCCGTGGGTTCCAGCGTCGCATCAACGACGCCGAGACCGCGGCTGAATCAGTTCCCGAATCACGGGCTACATCCTGGGAAGAACTGGACCCGGATTACACGGCGCGTGAGGCGTTAGGTCAGAAGTCTGGACCGGCGATCGTGCCGATGCTTCACAACTTGCACAAGCCGTCGTTCGCCGCCGTCAACGGTCATGCATACGGCCTCGGCTGTGGCATAGCGATCTCTTGTGACATCAGGATCGCCGGTGAGAGCGCACGATTTAACGAGGCATTTATCCGTAACGGGCTTGTCCCGGCGGACGGCTCGGCATGGCAATTGCCAAAACTTGTCGGCATGGCGAACGCCCTCTGGATGCAGTACTCGGGCGATCCGATCGACGGCCAGGAAGCGTACCGAATAGGACTTGCCAACAAGGTCGTGCCGGACGACAAGTTGATGGAGACGACACTCGAGATGGCCACCAAACTGGCCCGCGGGCCAGTCTACGCAATGGGCATCGTGAAACAGCTGATCCACCAGGCCTACCAGCAGGATCTTGCCGAGCACCTTCCCCTGGCGTCACGTGGACAGGACTTGACCCGTACTACCTTCGACCACAAAGAAGGCGTCGCCGCCTTCCTGGAGAAACGAAAGCCCGAGTTCCGGGGCTACTAAGGAGGGCCTTGGAAGGAGGGGGGGGCGACTTACGGAAACTTCACCCTCACCCTGTCCCGCTCCCTCTGGGGGAGGGAACTTCCGAGATTGTTACAAGCGCAAGGTAGCCTGAGGAGGATTGATCAGCATGCCCGGACCGTTGGATGGCGTTCGCGTCCTGGAATTCTCACAGATCGTAGCGTTGCCGTTCAACGGCGCGATCATGTCCGATTTGGGTGCTGAAGTGATAAAGGTTGAGCCGCTCACAGGTGACCCACACCGCAACAGAGGCACAGTCATGCCTAACGAGGGGAAGCGATTTCAGTCGTTGAATCGTGGCAAGCAAAGTGTCTCTGTCAATCTTCGTGATCCACGCGGACTCGCCTTCATTCACAAGGTCGTTCAGACCGTCGACATCGTGACCATAAACTTCCGGCCCGGCGTATCGAAGCGGCTTGGCATCGATTACGAAACGCTCAGGAAGCTCAACCCCGGGCTTATCTACTGCGAGATCACGGGCTTTGGGAATCGGGGTCCGATGGGCGATCGTGGCGGCACAGATATTGTCGCCAACGGCTACAGCGGCCTTATGATGGCCGATCAAAAGGTCGACGAGCACGGCCAACCAGCCAACATCAGCGCCATCTCACTGGCTGACTACTGCGCTGGATTTTCGGCGACTGTTGGCATTACGTCAGCGTTGTATCACCGGGCTATAACCGGCCAGGGACAGAAGATCGAGACGTCGCTTCTTCAGGCGGCTATAGCGGTGCAAGACACCGTTGTCATGCGGGAGCCGGTGCACGATGCCACATTACGAGATCCGATGGTGGCGGAGATCGTCGAGCTCAGGAAACGGGGATCCGACTACTCTGAGGTCCAAGATGCTTACCGAAGAGGCCGGGGAGCATCACGCGTTGCTTCCAGGGCGTACTACTCCACCTACCAGGTCAAGGATGGATCGATGGTGCTGGGTGCGCTGACTCCCGCGAACCGAGCTGCCGCCCGAACCGTTCTCGGGATCGCATACGATCCGAGCGATGAGCCTGATTTTGACGAGTCGCAACAGCAAAGCATGGACCAGGCGACCGCGCTGCACGCCGAGATGCGGTCGACCCTGCGGACCCGCACGCTGGAGGACTGGCTTGAGGCGTTTACGGACGCTGGCGTCCCGGTAGCGCCGGTCAACATGCCCGAGGAAATGTCGGACGACCCACAGGTCAATGCGATGGGATTCATGCGGGACCTGGAACACCCACTCTTTGGCCCACAACGACTGGCAGGGCCTGTGGTCTCAATGTCCGAGACTCCGACCGATATCCGAGGTGTCTCCCCGGGATTGGGCACCGATACAGAGTCCGTAATGCTGGCGGTAGGGATATCAGAGGAGGACATAGAGGAACTCCGCCGGGATGGCGTCATTCTGTAGGGAGGGGCAGGTTGTCCCTGCACCTTCGCTTAGTGGGGCCGATGTTCTCGTGGCAGGGTTCCTTTTTCACGACCTTGATTGTCGCTTGGAACACCCATAGGGCCGAATGATTATCTTGCCGTCGGAGTCGATGCCGATCGAGCCGGACCACGCGTCGGGCCTATGGCCGGTCGATTTCTCGTGTGCCGACTTCGGAATGACAGATCAACCCCGTAGGGGCGGCACTTGCTCCGCCCGTTGCCCGTCTTTCAACGATCCCAGAAAACCAGAAAGAGGGCCGACGCACATCGACCCTCTTTCGTCATTGCTTTAAGAGTGGATTTATACGGCCGCAGCGAACGGCGAAATCTTCTCAAAGTTCCCGCCCACAATTTCCTGCGCGTCCAGCCCCAACCAGTCTTCCAGTAAGTCTGTGTAAAGGCCACGGAAATCAAAGTTGTATTGCAGGTCGCCCTCGATCAAACGGCCCACGTCCAAGGACGGGTACTCGGAGTAGTGGCCGCCTTTGACTGAATCTCCGATCACGAACGAAACGCCCCCGGAGCCGTGATCGGTTCCATTGCCGTTGTCCTTGACTCGACGCCCGAACTCGGAGAACACGAGAACTGTGACCTCCGGGCCCAGGTCGTGCTCTTCGAGGTCCTGGAAGAAGGCGCGAAGTCCTGTCGAAACCTCTTCCCAGAGGCCTCTTTGTAACGAGAGTTCATTGGTGTGCGTGTCCCAACCGCCGGACGTCGTGTAAAAGACGCGGGTGCCGAGGTCTGCAAAGTGAACCTGTGCGACGCCCTTGAGGGCCTTTGCGATCGGGTTGTCGGGGTACTCCACCGTCGACTCGTACATCTTCGGTGCCTGCTTGAGGATGTCGGCGCCCTTTAGTGCGTCCAAACCGGTCTTGCCCAGATAGTCCATCACCATTCCGCTGCCGACACCTGGCGTGTAGATGCGACTGAAGGCGGTCAACGCCTTCTCCCGCTGCTCTGCTCCGGACATGCCGGTGAGCAGCCCGTAGTCGTCCAGATTGCCGACCGAGGCCACAGGGACCCCTGGCGCCGCAAGGGCGCGTGGGAGACCATTGCCGAAGTTAACGGCGGTCACCACGTTTGAGCCCGTCGGGTCCAACTGGCGAACGGCCTGACCAAGCCAGCCCTCATCTCCGACCCTGTCCGGGGTCGCGGTGTGCCAGATGTCCATCGATCGGAAGTGTGATCGGCTGGGGGTCGGGTAGCCGATGCCGTGAATGATGGCGACGCGATCCTGGTCGTAAAGCTCTTTGAACGCGCCCATGCCGGGGTTAAGTCCCAGGCCATTGTCCAGAGGAATCACGTCTTCCTCGGTGATCCTGACACCCGATCGCACGTCCTGATACATGGGATCTTCCCACGGAACGATGCAGTTCAGGTAGTCGTTACCACCTGAAAGCTGGACAATTACCAGCACCTTTTCTCTCTGCTCTGCCATCGTTTCCTCCATCTGGACCCGTTTGTGTCAGGGTTGTCCCGGCCATCGCTGGCGACCGGATGACATCGTAGCGCCGTCGTCGGATTGGCGCATTAGTTTTTAGACAGTTTCAAATATCTGGAATCGGTGTCTGGCGGTTTCTAACACGAGTAACCGGTCGTCGCCATATGTCGTCACCGAAACCGGGACCCAGAAATAGGGTTCAGTGCGGGCCGAAACTTCGTAAGGTTCATCGACATCCAACTTGGGGTAGGGGTTGAATACTTCGCGAGCGATCTTCTCGTCCTTGTTGGCGTTGATGTAATCAGCCGCCCACGGAGACAATCCGGCTTCACCGCGAACGATCGTCTGGAAGTTCCAGTCCTTGTCGAACACCTGCACACGCTGATTCTGCCAGTCGGCCACATAGATGAAACCGTCCTCATCCACAGCAACCGAGGAAGGCCGGTTGAACTGACCATCTCCGTCTCCGGACTCTCCGTGCGCATCGATGAACACGCCATCTTCTGTGAAGCGCTGGATCCTGTCGTTGCGCCAATCGGCTACGTAGATCGTCCCGTCCGAGGCGGTGGTGATGCCCCACGGGTAGTTGAACTGGCCCCTGGCCGATCCTTCGGAACCAAACGAATCCATATATTCGCCGTCTGCGGTGTACCGCTGGATGCGGTGATTCTTGTGGTCGACAACAAGCAAATTGCCGCTGGCGTCAAATGCCAGTCCTGAAGGGCCATCAAACTCGTTCGGCCCGGAGCCGCCGGTTCCCCAGTGGTTCACGTAATTGTTTTCCGAGTCGAAGATGGTGATCCGCTGCATCTTTTCGTCGGCAAGGAACAGGCGATCACTGGAGTCGATCGCGATGGCTGTACCCCATTGCATCTCACCGTCGCCGGTTCCGTATCCGGAAAACTCGCCGTGCCAGTTGTGGTCGATGTCCGTGACGCTGATGCCCGTTCCGCTGAGGGACCCTTGTCCGCTGCGGCTCAAGACAAAGATAAGTCCGTCTTTTCGGACAGCGATGTCGACAGGAAAATGGTATCCGCGACCACCCTGAGCGGCGCCGAAGCCGTTGGTGTCCATGTATTTCAGTTGTCTTTGTTTCCGTATTTCAGTCGTCATTGGATTACTCCGTGTGCCGTTTCGGGCGCGCCTGCACACATATCAGGCAAGTTGGTACTCGCGGGTGGAAACGATCAATTGGAGCAGGGAAGTGATCTTGACCGCCCCATCCTCGGTCGACGGATCGACATCACCTTGCTCACGCACAAAGGCCACGAGGCCATTGAGTGTGCCGTCTTCCACGCGGAGACGCCCCACGAGTCCAAGACAATCTTCCACCAGCGCTTCGGGCTCTACATTTCCTGAGGGATGTCGGTCCGCTATGCGGCTGATTATGGCTTTAACACCCCTCTTGTCCGGGTTACCGATGGTATCGCTGGCGAAATTAATCCGCTGGACCATAGAGCCGGTGCTAATCCAGTCATCTCCGCCCATCCAGCCCTCAACACTCGTCGGGCCAAGAAGCTGCTGCCCCATGTAGTTGCAGGCAGCGGTCGCCTTGTAAACGTCATCTGTCGGCCAGTCAAAATCACCGGCCAGGCGCAGGGTGCCAACTACGACCTCTGCCGGGCTCTTGACTCTTGCGAACCGTTTGGCTTCAGACTTGAAAATGTCTGATTCAAACATCGCTCGTAGCATGGCGCCGATGCTGTAGTCGTTGGCGAAGTAAGCGTCGACCATCAATTGAATGGCCTCCGGGTCCTTGGGTCCTTCAAACGGCCACTGCGGAACGGGAAGTTCGTCGGCTACGAAGTGGTGATACAGGTGGCGAGCAACGAACTGTGGAGTCGCCGGGTTCTTGCAGATGATGTCGATGACGTCTTCACCCGTGAAGTTTCCGGTCTCGCCAAGGAATGTCTTCTCGCCATCGTCGTGGTCGGACTCGTCGTACTCAAACTGCCATGCGATGTAGCCGTACGGCCGGAGCGTGTTGTTCCGCATCTTTGTCGACATGTACGGCATGTTGGCGATCGTCCAACCTGTGAACGCCCGCGCACACTCTTTAACGTCATCTTCCGTGTAGTTGCCGACGCCCATCGCGAACAACTCGAGAATTTCACGGCCGTAGTTCTCGTTGATGTTGTCCTTGTGGTTGTCCTGGTTGTCCAGCCACAGGATCATCGCCGGGTCTTTGGACAGCTGGATGAGAAGTTCACGGAAGCTGCCGAGGCCGTAATTACGGAACATGTCTATCTGGCTGATCATGACCTTGCCCTGGATCACCTTCGTCTGTCCCGTGGCGAACACACGGTGCCAGAACAGGGCGATCTTTTCTTCGAATGGCGTCTTGGTGGTCACCAGCCGGTACATCCAGAACGAGCCGGATGATGGCGGAATGCGCAGGTCGTTATGGTCTGCGTGATACCGGCGAATCAGGTCAACAGGCAACGGATCTGCGTCACCCGGGTTGAACAGCTGATCAAGCGTTCCTTCGTAGCCGAGCTCGCCGGCCTCTTCAAGTTCCCCGGGGGTCGATCCGAACCCTGTACGCCGCAGCAAATGCGCAATTAGGTCAAGTTCGGTTCCGATATTCGTAGCGGTAGCCATGTAACAGCCTCCAGATGTTGTGCTGGATTGTACCGTGAACGCGAGAACCTTCAACCCATCGGCAGACAATAGATTCAGGCGTGCATGTCCGTGCGTACGAAAGCAGTCGGCCTGACTAGACCTTCTCGTACACCTGGAATCGGTGTCGGCCGGTCTCGAGGATCAAGATCCGGGTGTCGTCGTACAAAGCGATCGATACCGGGTCCCAGAAGTAGGGCTCCGTCCGGGCCGAGACCTCGTGCGGGTCGTCCACATCAAGCTCCGGATAAGGGTCGAACGTGGAGCGTGCTTCCTTTTCGTCGGCATTGGCGTCGATGTACTCGGCCGCCCACTTGGATAGCTCGCCCGCGCCGCGGATGCTCGTCTGGAAGTTCCAGTCCTTGTCGAAAGCCTGAACGCGCTGGTTGCCCCAGTCGGCGACAAAGATGTTCCCGTCGTCGTCAACAGCGACGTTTGCCGGCCGGTTGAACTGGCCTTCGCCATGTCCGGTGGTGCCGCAGGCGTCGATGAATTTGCCCTCATGGGTAAACCGCTGGATGCGATCATTACGCCAGTCTGCGACATAAATCACACCGTCCGGCGCAACCGTGACGCCCCAGGGGAAGCTGAACTCGCCATTGCCATCGCCGGTGGAACCGAACGAATTCAGGTACTTACCGTCCGGCGTGTAGCGCTGGATGCGTTGATTCTTGCCATCCACCACGAGAAGGTTTCCGTCGCTGTCAAAAGCTATGCCAGACGGTCCGTCGAACTCGCCCTCGTCGGACCCCTCGGTCCCCCAGTGAGATTCGTAGTTGTGGTCGGCATCGAAGATGGTGATGCGGTGCAGCGCTTCGTCGGCCATGAACAGCCGGTCGTTGGCGTCAAAAGCGATCGCCGTCGCAGAGATGAACTGCCCGGGCGCGGTCCCGCGCCTGGAGATCTCTTCGAACCAGTTGTGGTCGATATCGGTGATTTTGATGCCGTTGCCGCCCTGGACCGCGTCGCCACGGCTCAGGACATATATTCGTCCGTCACTTCGCACCGCGAGATCCACAGGAAGGTAGTACCCGCGCCCGCCCTGTGCTGCGCCGAATCCGTTTGTGTCACGGTACTCGAGGCCAAGCCTGGCCCCAGTTTCGGTTGCCATAATTCAACTGCTCCGTAAGGACCCTGCTTGGCCCTGGATGAGATGAGGATTAGGCCTCAGGATTAGACCAACTGGTACTCGCGGGTCGAGACAATCAACTGAAGGACCGAAACGATCTTGTCCGCTCCATCATCGGTGCGAGGGTCTATGTCGCCCTGCTCCCTTGCGTACGCGACGATACCTTCCTTAGTGTCGTCCTCGACCCTGAGCGAACCGGCAAGTTCCAGACACTCATCCACGAGCGCTTTCGGCGTTACAAGTCCTCGAGGGTGACGGTCAGAAATCTGACCTATGATCGATTTGATGCCCTTCTTGGTGGGATCACCGACCGTGGCGCTGGCGAAGTTGATCCGTTGCACCATCGAACCGGTGCTTATCCAGTCATCTCCGCCCATCCAGCCCTCGACGCTCACCGGGGCCAACAACGCCTGCCCCATAAAGCCGCAGGCTGCGGTCGCTTTGAAGATATCGGCGGTCGGCCAGTCAAAGCCGCCGGCGAGTCGCAATGTTCCGACCACAAGCTCGACGGGGCTCTTGATGCGGGCGTACTGAGTGGCTTCTGACTTGAATATGTCGGACTCGAACACCGCTCGTAACATGGCGCCGATGCTGTAGTTGTTGGCGAAGTAGGCGTCGACCATCAGCTCGATCGCTTCCGGATCCTTCGGACCCTCAAACGGCCACTGCGGCACGGGAAGCTCGTCGGCGATGAAGTGGTGGTACAGGTGGCGTGCTATGAAGCGCGCTGTGGCTGGGTTCTTGCAGATGATGTCGATGATGTCATCGCCGTTGAAGTTGCCGGTCTCGCCCAGGAACGTCTTCTCACCCTCATCGTGATCTTCAGGGTCAAACTTGTACTGCCAGGCGACGTATCCGTACGGGCGTAACGTGTTGTTGCGCATCTTGATGGACATGTACGGCATGTTCGCGATCGTCCAGCCGGTAAAGGCTCGCGAGCATTCTTTGATGTCTTCCTCTGAATAGTTGCCGACGCCCATGGCGAACAACTCGAGGATTTCTCGCCCGTAGTTCTCGTTGATGTTGTCCTTGTGATTGTCCTGGTTGTCCAGCCACAGGATCATCGCCGGGTTCTGGGAGAGCTGGACGAGCAGGTCTCGGAAGCTGCCGAGACCGAACTGCCTGAACATCTCGATTTGGGTGAGCATCACTTTGCCCTGGATCAACTTGGTCTGACCCGTGGCAAAGATGCGATGCCAGAACAGCGCGATTTTCTCTTCAAACGGCGTTTTCGTGGTCGACATCCGGTACATCCAGACCGATCCCGATGACGGAGCGATCTGTGTAATCGACTGGTCGGGATGGTACCTACGGATGATGTCCGAAGGCATCGACTCCGGGTCGCCCGGGTTGAAGAGAAGGTCGATCGTCCCCTGGTAACCGAGATCGGCGGCAGCCTGAAGCTCCTCCCACGTTGCGCCAAACCCTGCGCGTCGCAACAGATGGGCGATCAGCTCGGTGTCGGTTCCGGATTTTGCAGCGGTAGTCAAGATCAACTTCTCCCGGACTTCACCCAAATGAGTTAGTGGGGTAGGCGGATTGTAACGGTTGGCCGGGAAGCTTCAAACCCGTGTCACCCCCGACGGGTATCGGGCGAAATGATCAAATTACTACGGACCCGTTCCGTTGCTTGAGTCAAATCTCAGGGTCGGGTCGTAATCGGCGACCAGATCGGCCAGCTTGCGGCGGTGATATTTGGGATCACCAAGTGAGTGGTAAAGGGAACGCGAAAGCTGTGTGAAAAGCGATAGGCCGTACTCCCGCATGACGCCCACGCCGGCGTGTACTTCATGCGCGTAGTTGGTCGCCTGAACGAACCCCTCGCTGGTGACCGCCTTGGCGAGATGCACCGACATTTCCTGGTCCGGCCTGTGTGCGTCGATTTTCCACAGCGCCTCGTAGGTGGTCCAGCGCGCTGAGTCCAGGTGGTTTACGAGTTGAACGATGTGGTTCTGGACGTGCTGAAATCGACCGATCAGCTGTCCGAATTGAACTCGTTCACGGCTGTACTCAACCGACATGTCGTAAACGGCCTGGGAACCGCCTACTTTGAACGCGCACAGGATCGGTGTGGAGTGCCGCAGCGCCGCCTCGAAACCACCCAGCGCCGACGCCGACCCGCCAAGCAGTGCGTCACCCGGGACGTCGACGTTATCGAAGGTCACCTCGCACTCTGTAGTGAGGAAGCCTTCGATCCTCCGAATCGATACACCAGGAAGTGACGTGTCCACCACCAGGAACCCTATATCGGCGGGATTATCGCCGGTGCGCACCGCCGTGATCAGGTAGTCGGCCGTGATGGCGTCATACACAAACAGTTTGGTTCCGTTCAGCCCGTAACTATTGCCACGGCGCTCGATCTTCAACTGAATCCCGTCAACTCCCCACGCCCAGTCCGGCTCTGTGATCGCGAGCGCAACCACAGTCTCGCCGCTGGCGATCTTCGGCAGATATTCCGACCTCTGGGGCGGGTCGCCGAGCGCGAGCAGTGTGTGCGCTGCCAGTACTCCGGACGAGAAGAATGGCCCCGGGACCGGCCCGTATCCAAGCGCCTCGTACACGACCGCTGTGTCGGTGAGGCTGCTACCGCTCCCGCCGTACTCCTTGGGGATCACCATCCCCAGCCAGCCGATTTCGGCGGCCTTGCTCCAGGTGTCCCGTGAGTAACCTTCATCGGTCTGGGCGAGCTCGATGATCGCCTCACGAGGGGACTCGCGGGCGATGAAGTCCTCGACTCCGGACTTCAGTAACTGCTGCGTTTCTGTGAGTGAAAGATCCATGGATGTTGAAAGCGGCTTTCTTCAGGTGGTTTCAGGCTCGGCGAAATATCGAAAATAAGCGGTCAAATGCCCCTTATTCAGCCGTTTTGCCTGCCTTCTCCCGGACCTTCCTGCCGATGCCGATACGGCGCGCCATGATCACCTTCTGGATGTCGGCGGTCGCTCCCGGGTGGAGGTCGACGATACTGGACTTCATGAAAGAGTCCAGTTGTCCGCCAGACGTGTCCCATCGAGGGTCGTTGGTCAGCGCATAAGGGCCGACCAGCTCCATGATCGACTGCGCAGTCGCCAGGTGGGCCATCTTCCGGAAGTATGAAGCCTGCGGCCCCTCGTACGTCATCTCGATATGAGAGCGGTTCATCCAGAAGTTCCGGAGATCGAACAGTCGGGCGACCTCTGTCCTGATGAACACATCGGCAAGCCGGTCCCGGACATCGCTGTCCTCCAGAATCGGGTTACCTCCCTTCTTGAGGCCCATAGCGCGCTGTCGAGCACGGTCAAACCATCGGTTACGCCCGATACGTCCGCCGGAGCCGTGTTCAAGCTCGAGGTGGGTGGTGGCGACCTTCCAGCCGTTGTTCACGCCGCCGACAAGGTTTGATGTAGGAACCCGAACGTTGTCAAAGAAGATCGTGTTCTTGTGCCCGCGTCCCGGTCCGCCGCCTTCGTCGCCCATCAACTCCATAGGCGTGATGGTGATACCGGGAGAATCCGCCGGTATCAGGAACCAGCTCAGGTTCTCGTGGCGCTTGCCTTCGGGGTCGGTGCGGGTGATGGTCCAGAGATAGTCAGCACCGTGGGTGCCGCCGACAAAGATCTTCTGGCCGTCCACTATGTAGTCGTCGCCGTCCTGAACCGCCTCGGTTTGCGTACCAGCCAGGTCGGAACCAGCCTCTGGCCCTGTGAGCAACTGCCATGTAACGACCTCGCCCTTGAAGATAGGCGGCAGCATCCGGGCCTTCTGCTCGTCCGTGCCCCACACTAGGATCGATGCTCCCCCGAGAGTTCCGCCTGTGTCGTAATAGGGCGGAATTCCAAGGTCGTACGCGTCGATCTCTTCACCGATCACGATGGCGTTGTCGACCGACAGACCGCCGCCGCCGTACTCCACCGGTGCGGTCGGCCTCAACCAGCCACGTTTGCCTAACTGACGGCCGAACTCCCGGTACTTCGGGTAGTTCTCGTCAGAGTCGGAATTTCCCTCGATCACAGGGACGTGCTCTGCTAGCCATGAACGGACCTCCTCGCGAAAGGCTTCCTGTTCAGCCGTGTAGGCGGGCTCGAAATCCAAAATTCACTCTCCGCTGCTCTCAAGGGCGTACGGGCATGGCCCAAACAAGACTCAAGCGGGAGTGTACAGCAGGCTCCGGGACAAATAGGACTGAGTTGTACGCGGGATCAAGGCCGTCCATTAATGGCAACAACTCGAGTGGCGTCGCTAGCCTATTTACCGTTCTTGATGAAGTCGGCGACCCGCTCGCCGATCATGATGATCGTGGCGTTCGTGTTGGCCCGGATGCAGTCCGGCATTACCGAGCCATCTGCCAAGCGAAGGCCCTCAACGCCTCTCACACGGCAGTACTGATCCAGAACCGCCATCTCGTCCGAATCTGGGCCCATCTTCGCTGTCCCCGAGATATGGTGCATCGTCTCTACGTTACGCATCATCCACGCATCTAGCGTTTCATCCGTCACAACATCGGCTGGCGTCGGATCTATCAGGGAGCCGATGATCGGCTCGAATGCTTTGTGTTCCGAAAGGCGGAGATTCAGTCGGACTCCGTCACGCAAACGTTTTATGTCGGACGGATCGTCCAAGAAGTTGTAATTGAGGAATGGTTGGACAGACACATCGGTGGAAGTGAGTCGTAGTTCTCCCGAAGACTTCGCTAGATATAGACCGGCGCTCATCACAATTAGCCTTTCGGGAGAGTTCCAGCGCATGACCGTTATCATGTCGTTTCGCTGGTTCGAGTCCGTCGCTGTGTACCGGAGAGCGACTTTCTGTGGTCCGACATCGGTGCCGGGCATCTGGAAGGCAGCTTTCGCATGCCAGCGCGTGTGAACCGTAATGTGATCCCGTAAGTTCT
>CAUZKS010000027.1:0-12719 GCA_963580625.1 Dehalococcoidia bacterium
CGTCCTTCTCTTTGAGAATGACGATGCGCGAGTAGTTCAGAAGGCTTACTCGAATACTATCGATGACCATCTCACGCATGATCTCGCACCCTCCGACTTTGGCCGATTACCTGTAAATAGACAGTCAGGAACGTTGATTTCCGGCCGGCGCCAATATCGAACCAACTCCACGCCACCACGCTCCTATCCGTACATTAGGGGCGTAATCACAGGGGTGTCAACGATGTTGTAGCCCCGCTACACCGGGCTACCCCTACGTCGCCGACTCGGAACCGGACACTTTCGAACGTATCCGTCGATCGACCTGCCTTCTAGGAAGCATCACCCGATGCCCACAACCTGCGCAGCGCAGGCCGATGTCCGCGCCGATGCGGTAAATCGTCCAGTCGTTAACGCCACACGGATGCCCCTTCTTAAGGGTAATACGGTCCCCCACTTCAAATTGAACCGCTTCTCCCTCTGGCTGGCCTGCTGCGCTGCTCACTACTGGCTCTTCATTTCCCGGGCCTTGTTGATCTGATCCCTCAAGCTCTCCGCCGCCTCACGGGCCGCGCCGGCAAACGTCCCCTCCTCTTCGGATGCGTAGATTATGCCGCGTGAGGAAGAAATCATCACCCCACGCCCTTCTGCGTTGACCCCGGCCCGCGTCGCCGCTTCCACATCTCCGCCCTGCGCCCCAACGCCCGGAATGAGGAACGGCATGTCTGGATGCTGCCCTCGTAACTCCGCCATCTCTCCAGGATACGTGGCTCCTACAACGATCCCGACGTTGCCCCGGGTGTTCCACTGTGAAGCGAGTCGTGCCGTGTGCTCATACAGCGTCCTTTCAACACCACGATCGGTCAGCTTGAGGTCCTGTAATTCCGCAGCACCCGGGTTTGATGTCCTGCACACGATGATCGCCCCGCGGTCTGCGCGTTCCGTAAACGGTTCGATCGACTCGCTGCCGAGGTACGGGTGCAACGTCACAGTGTCGAAATCCCACACGTCAAACATCGCACGGGCGTAAGCCGCCGCGGTGGAACCAATGTCCCCGCGTTTGCAGTCACCGATCAACAAGATGTCCGGGGCGACGTCCTTGATGTGCGAAATCGTCTTCTCAAGTGCCAGGAGCCCATCCATGCCGAGCGCTTCGTAGAACGCCAGTTGCGGCTTGTAGGCGCACACAAGGTCTTTGGTGGCGTCGATTATGGCACGATTGAACTCAGCGACGTCGTTGACGGCCATTCGCCGTGGATCGGGGTCAAGGCCGACGCAAACCAGCGACCCGCTTAAGCGAGCCACAGCATCCAGTTTTTCGACCCATCCCGTCATACGAAGTAATCTTTCTTGACTTGGTCGCTTACCGGCAATTTGCCAACCTACTCACGGATCGGCCTTTTCGAGAATATAGGAGTTGTGCACTCGCTGGCGTGCGAGACGGCCTGTTAACGGAGAGTTGCATGATGGGTTCCGGATTTCCCAAATGACACCACCGTTCCCAACAACACCTACACATGCGTACGTTCGCTCCCTTTATGACCGCCTGTACGCGACATACGGCCCGCAGCACTGGTGGCCCGGCGATGGTCCGTTTGATGTGATCGTCGGCGCAATCCTGACCCAGAACACCAACTGGACGAACGTGAAAAAGGCACTAGACGCGCTCCGTAATGCCGACATCTTGTCGTTCAAAGCGATCCACGGCACGGAAAGAGGCGATCTGGCCGACCTGATACGTCCATCCGGCTACTTCAACCAGAAGGCCCGCAAATTGCACGAGTTCGCAGCACTGGTCGAAAACGACTTCAACGGCAACCTGGATAAGCTACTTGATCTACCGATGGATGATCTGCGCACCATCCTGCTTGGGATCTGGGGGATCGGCGAAGAGACAGCGGACGATATCGTCCTCTACGCGGCCGATAAGCCGTCTTTCGTGATCGACACATACACCCGTCGAATAGTCGACCGGCTTGGCTGGCGAGTACAAGGAGTCCGATACCGTGATTACCAGTCGCTGTTCACAGAACGACTACCGTCGGACGCCACCCTGTTCAACGAGTATCACGCCCTACTCGACGAGCACGCCTCGACAGTGTGCCGGCCAACGCCCAGATGCGACCAATGTTGCCTGCAGGACATCTGCGCAACGGGAACAAATGCCCCCTCTCGCGGTGGGAGAGGCCAATGCGCATAAAGGCTGAGTGAGGATAAAGAGCACCTGAACGCCGTTCTACAACATGTCATCCTGAGACCGAGGCGAAGAGCCTGTCCTGAACTTGATTCAGAAATCTCTCGGCTACCTGAGCGCAAAAAGGTCCGGCGTGCATACGGTCTTCCCACGGCGAGACCCTTCGTCGCAAGCTCCTCAGATTCACAGGGGGGGAATCATCACCAACAGAATATTGATCGTACCTACGCACCCATCCAGCCGTCATCCCGAGCGAGCCGAGGGAACTTTACAGCGCTGCAAACTTTCCCTAACGCCGTGAATCTACGACCCCACGCTCCCGCAATTTCACCTACCTGTCGCCCAGCGGCTCAGCATCCAGGAGTTTGATGCTGCTCGTCTTGAACACCAGGTAGGCGTCCTGACCTCGCTCCAGACTGAGCGCGTCCACGGCCCCCTGTGTCAGTGCAACAAGCATCGGGACCCCGATATCGACGCTCGCGTACACGCCGTCCACGACCGGATCCAGGTCCGTAATCGACCCTGTAATAACGTTCCGGGCACTCAGACCGGACGGCTTCTCCGTGGCGAGGATGATCTCTTCCGCGCCCAACGCCACGATCACCGGCGCGCCAGCAGGCCGATCCATTGGCGGCGTCACGATCTCGATCGCACCCACCCGGACCCGGCCCGACTGACCGGTCCCACCCTGCTCAATAACCGTCCCATCCAAAAGATTTTCAACCGGGTCGTCCCGGAACATTCCGCCCACCGCAGGGTCCAGCAACACACGAGAAGGCCGGCCAGACGCGACAACCCTCCCGCGTGACAGCACAAGCGCGTCGTCTGCCAGCGCCAGGACCTCGGAGATCGAGTGCGACACGTAAACCATCGGGATCCCCAGATCATCGTGGACCCGACGTAAGTAGCTGAGCACGACGCCGCGTAAGCGGGCATCCAGCGAAGCCATCGGCTCATCCAGCAATAGCAACCCCGGCGACATCGCAAGCGCCCGAGCGATCGCAACTCGCTGGCGCTCCCCCCCTGATAGAGACCCCGGAGAACGATCCATAAGGGGCCGCAATCCGAGCAGCTCGACCACGTGATCCACATCCAACCGGCGGTCGGCCTCTGGCGTCCGTGCCCGGCCGTACATAATGTTGCCGGACACACTCATGTGTGGAAACAGAGCGCCATCCTGAAACACGAGTCCAATGCGGCGTTTTTCCGGCGGCACAAACATCTTCGGGCTGCCTCGATAAAGGTCTCGCCCGTACAGCACTATCTCCCCTTCATCCGGCTTAAACAGTCCCGCAAGACAGTTCAGCAGAGTCGTCTTGCCGCTGCCGGAGGGCCCGAACAACGCCGTGATGCCGGGTCCAAAATCCCCGGCAACGTCGAGCGAAAAATCTCCCTGCATGCGCGTAAACGAGAAACGGAGCACGCCGTTCGTATCACGACCCGGTCCCGGGGACTCTGGGGAGATCACAGCGTCACTTGCCAAGGGTTACGCACCAAACCCTGCACGGTTACGCCGGCCAGACAAACCGCCACGGCGTAACAGCAAGTCGTGGACGATGAGCGTGGCGACCGCTAGCGTTATCGACACCACAACAAGCCGAATCGCCGCCTGATCATCGCCAGCTTGGATCCGTGTGAATATGCCCAGCGGAACGGTCTGCGTTCGTCCCGGGATGTTGCCGGCGACCACAATAGTGGCCCCAAACTCAGACAATGCACGAACCGATCCGATCAACACACCTGCAAGCAGCCCGCGGTATGCCAGCGGGATCGTCACGGTCATTAAAACGCGCCACGGCCCCGCGCCGAGGCTGCGGGCGGCAAGCTCCAGCCGCGGATCTACCCCTTCAAGAGCCACCACAAATGTCCTGACGATGAGCGGGAGGGCGACTATCGCCGAGGCAAGGGACGCTGCAAATGTGGTGAACGCCAGGCCATCAAATGGCCCCCGGCTGCCAAGCAGTATCAGCAGCCCGTACCCGATCACGACCGGAGGCAAGGCCAGCGGCAGCGATACCACGGCCTCTATAAGAAATCGGCCGCGTATCTGCTTCCGGACGAGCAGCCAGGAAAGCCCGAACCCGATCGGAAGCGCTATCAGCATCGCCACGGCTGCTACGCGAAGCGAGAGGAAGACGATTGTTAGGTCAGACGACATCGGCGCTAAGTCTATCCCCCACCACGGTCACTCAGACGCTGACACGAATCCGTGACGCCTAAACACGGCTTTTGCCCCATCAGACACTAGAAATTCGAGGAACTCGGACGCATCTGTCCCACTCCCGTGTTCAACAACCGCCGCCGGGTAGATGATCGGATCGTGCAGCTCCTCGGGCACCTCAAACACCATCACGACGCCGGCTGTGTTCGCCACATCGGTCGCATACACCAGTCCGAACGCCGCGCTCCCGGTGTCAACAGCGCCCACCGCCGCACGCACATCAAGTGTCGGGATAACTCGCGATCCCAGGACTTCCCATAGCCCCGACATCTCCAGCGCCTGTTTTGCATACAACCCCACAGGCGCCAGCACCGGATCAGCGAGCGCTATCCGCCCCTCGGTCGATACCAGATCACGTATGTCAGCAAGAGGGGAGGATCCCCCATCACCTATCACGACAAGACGGTTCCGCAAAAGATCCAACCGACTTCCGGCGACGATCTCCCCGGACTCTTCCAGCTGATCCATAGGGCCATTTCCGGCAAATATCACGGCGTCCGCTGGAGCACCCAGTTCAACCTGTCGGGCCAGAGTGTTCGAACCGCCAAAACTGAAAACCACTTCCACCCCGGATTCGCTCTCGAACTCTTGACCGACCTCGACAAGCACATTTGTCATGGAAGCCGCAGCAAGAACCAGAATCGAGTCGCCTTCCCCATCACCCCCACAGCCGATGCTCAACACCACAAAGACAGCGATCAACACCGCCGTCACCAGCGTTACCGCCGCCCGTATCCAGGCCGTTCCTATCAAGTCCAATTTCCCGTAGATATGTTCGACATCAATTAATGATCGCCTTCTGGGCGCATGTACATGTGAATCAGTTCAACATTGGGGGAACGAACACGATGCCGCCAGATACGGTATGACATGATAGGATTCACCTGTTGTTTGGCGGTCGCAGGCCTTCCGTCTGGTCGCTCTGGCTGCCATACCGACAACACGAACTGTATCCCCCTCAGGAGGGCTCCTTGGCCCAGACAGATCAAGGTTATTCGTTTTCCAAGTTCGCTGGTCTGGACTTCTACGCCGAAGTCAACGCCGCAACATTAGATCTGGCTCAGATCGGCAAACAGCGCAACATCGTCGATCTTAGTTGCGGACCCGGTGCCATCTCAAAGCAAATTCTCGAAAGGCTTGAGGACGCCAAACACAGCGTCATCTACGCCATCGATCACTCTGCGGCCGCACTGCGAGATGCAAAAGAGAACATCGGTGAGCGCACAGACACCGCCATGAAATACATGCAGGGCGAGGTACAAAACCTCTCAGACCTGCTCGTCGAAAAGGTGGACTCGGTTGTCTACTTCAACGCCATCCACTACGTCCCGGACAAGGTCGCACTCCTGACCATGATCAGGGACGCCATCAAGCCCGGTGGTACTTTCGTTTTCAACAGCTCGTTCTTCAAGGGCGCACACCCACCGGAGACCGATCTGTTCGCCCGAAAATGGATGATGAAGTCCCTCCGCATGTTGAAACGTGACTACGGACTGCGCGCCACACGAACCGACAAGACCGAGGCACGACAGCAACTCACACCCGAAGAGTACTACGGGCTCCTTCGCGAAGGTGGTTTCGAGATCACTGCGGAAGAAATTCACCGCATCGAGGTCCCGATCGACGGCTGGTATGACATCAGCGGGTTCCAGGACTTCATCGAGGGCGTCATGCCTGGCGTACCACTCGAAATCGCCCGCGAGTGCCTGCAAAAAGCGTGCAAGGAAACCTGGGACGAGATGGGTCTAGAGACCGTGCCACGCAACTGGATGATGGTTGTAGCCTCACGGGCATAACCAGCGAGGCGCCCGACACTGTGAAATAAAATGCCCCGGTCAATTGACCGGGGCATTTTTTGTATGTCTGTCTTCAACCAGGAAACGATCAGGGTGAAGTCCCAATGATGTGGACCGGTGGAGCTTAAACGACAGGAACCTAATGCTGTCCCCGGAGGCATCTGTCGCGTTTTAATTGAGGCAAAGCAGAGCAACTAGCCGTTGCGAACGGCAACCGGAATCATCGTCACCGTTATCTCCTAATCCGCATCAACTTCTTGACGGTCCAAATACTCATCCAGGCGCATCACGTTGTACGCAGCCTCACCACGGGCCAAGCTCTCGACAGCTGCTCGGGCGGTATCAATAGACGTGAAAATCGGCACCCGCCGCTCAGCCGCTGCACGCCTGATATGGAAACCGTCCTGAAGGGTTGACCGATCACCTGTCACCGTATTTACAACTGCCCCAATCGATCCGTCCTGGATAATATCCACGACGTTCGGATGGCCTTCCGAAAGGCGCTTCTCAATCGACTCTACTGGTAGTCCTGCAGACTTGATCAGTGCCGCAGTTCCGGCAGTTGCGTAAAGTGGGTGACCGCTTTCAACGAGCGACCTCACAAACGGCAGAGCCGTTGCTTTATCAGAGTCGGCGATACTCAGAAGTACACTGCTTCCTTCGGGGATCGAAAGGCCTGCCCCTATCAGGGCCTTTGCGATAGCCCCCCGGTACTCGGTGTCGATCCCCATCACTTCGCCCGTTGACTTCATCTCAGGCCCCAGAAAAGTGTCGACGCCAACAAGTTTGGACATCGAGAACACCGGTGCCTTGACCGCAACCAGATCGCGGCGTGGCGCGAGTCCTGGACTGTAGCCTTGTTCAACGATGCTCTTCCCACGCATCACATTGACGCCTATCTCGATCATCGGCACACGCGTGACCTTAGATATGAAAGGAATCGTCCGGCTGGAACGGGGATTAACCTCGATAATGTAGACCTCGGAATCGGCTTCAGCCGACCCTTTGTCCGCAAGCGACCTGTACGCGCCACCCCCGGTGATAACGAACTGGATGTTCATCAACCCGCGTATGCCAAGCGCCACGCCTATACGCCGCGTATAGTCGACAATGGTGTCGACCTCGGTGTCCGTCAGACTCAGAGCCGGGTACACGGCCATCGAGTCTCCAGAATGCACGCCGGCACGCTCAATGTGCTGCATTATGCCGGGGATCAATACGTTCTCACCATCGCACACGGCGTCAACCTCGACTTCGATACCTTCCAGGTATCGGTCGACAAGAATCGCCTCACCCGGCGTGCCTCCAATTGTCAGAAGGTTACCGAAGTAACGCACCAGTTCCGATGCGTTCTGAATGATCTCCATCGCCCGCCCGCCAAGCACATAGCTAGGACGGACCAGCACGGGATAACCGATGTTGTTCGCTATCTGAAGAGCGTCCTCTGCCGTCGTCGCAGTCCCCGCTGGGGGCAGAGGGATACCTACTTCTGCGGCGAGATCCTCGAAACGGCCGCGGTCCGACGCTGCATCGATAGCAGAGGCAGATGAGCCCATGATTGGCATCCCCGCGACGTCCAACCGCTGCGATAGGTTGATAGCAGTCTGCCCACCGAACTGTACGATCGTAGATGCCAGACCGGCACCTCTGGGTGAGTCACCTTCCCCCTCGTCACCCCCAGCCCCAAGCCCACTTTCATTTTCGATAATGTCCCGGACGGACTCATCGTCCAGCGGCTCAAAATACAGCCGGTCTGACGTGTCGAAGTCCGTAGAAACCGTTTCTGGATTTGAGTTGACCATTACGGCGCTCGCGCCACTGCGTTGCAGTGCCCATGCGGCATGAACCGAACAGTAGTCGAACTCGATCCCCTGGCCGATCCTGATCGGACCGCTACCAAGCACTATCGCCTTATCGCCGGCAAGTGGCAATGCCTCATTTTCCTCCTCGTAGGTCGAGTAGAAGTAGGGTGTTGTGGCCTCGAATTCTCCGGCGCAGGTGTCGACCATCTTGTAGACCGGCCTGAGTCCCCACTCGATCCGCTGTGCCCGGACCTGATCAGGTAACAGGTCGGAGAGCGTCCCGACTTGGTTGTCAGAGAATCCCAATCGTTTGGCCTCCCATAGCAAACTTCGGGTTAGGTTTTCGGCAAGTAACCGACGCTCCATCGTTGTGATCCGTTCCAGTGATCGAGTGAACCACGGGTCTACACCTGTGAGTTCGCTCACCTCCATCGCGGACCAACCCCGCCTGAGTGCCGCCGTCAATTTCCAGATTCGGTCGTCGTCAGGGGAGAGATCGAGATCACCATCCGCCCACTCCGGATCCTGCCAAAGTAATGAGCGGCCACCGACCTCAAGACACCGGACAGCTTTCTGCAGCGCCGCCTCAAACGACCTGTCAATAGCCATCACCTCTCCGGTGGCCTTCATCTGGGTTCCCAGAGATCGATCCCCCGTCGGGAATTTGTCGAAAGGCCATCGGGGGATTTTGACCACGCAGTAGTCGAGCGCTGGTTCAAACGCTGCAGACGTACGCGAAGTCACCTCGTTCGGAATTTCATGTAACGTTTTCCCGAGCGCAATCTTGGCAGCGACACGTGCAATGGGGTAACCGGTCGCCTTGGATGCCAGAGCAGATGAGCGGCTCACACGAGGGTTAACCTCGATGACGTAATAATGCGGGGAACCTTCCGGGATGTTTGGCAGTGTCTTTTCCACGTCAGCACCCGGGCGCAAGGCCAGCTGTACGTTGCAGCCGCCTTCAATTCCGAGACCACGGATGATGTTCAGCGACGCCGTACGAAGTAGCTGGTACTCCTTATCTGACAGTGTCTGACTCGGCGCCACAACGATCGAATCCCCCGTGTGGACCCCCATCGGGTCCAAGTTTTCCATGTTGCAGATCGTAACGGTGTTGTCCTCGCCGTCACGCATTACCTCATACTCGACCTCTTTCCAACCGACAAGGGATTTTTCGATCAAGACCTGTCCGACAAGGCTCGCCGAAAGGCCACCCTGTGCGATCTCCTTGAGTTGATCTTGATCTCCGGCGACACCACCGCCAGTTCCACCAAGTGTGTAGGCAGGGCGAATAACCACCGGGTAACCGATCTGGTCCGCAGCATCGACCGCAGCATCAAGCGATTCAACTGCCACGGAGGGAGGTACAGGCTCGCCCAGCCGATCCATCAGGTCGCGAAATTTCTCCCGATCCTCTGCCATCTCTATGGAGGCAATCTGGGTGCCAAGCACGCGTACGTTGTACTTTTCAAGAACCCCGGCCTCCGAAAGCTCGATAGCCAGATTCAGCCCGGTTTGCCCACCCAGTGTCGGCAAGACTCCGTCAGGTCGCTCTCGTTCGATAATGCGGGAGACAACAGGAACCGTCAGCGGCTCGATGTAGACGCGGTCTGCCACGTCTTCGTCGGTCATGATCGTAGCCGGATTGGAGTTGACGAGAATGACCTCGACTCCTTCCTCACGCAATGACTTACATGCCTGCGTGCCGGCATAATCGAACTCAGCAGCCTGCCCGATGATGATCGGGCCAGAGCCGATGACAAGAACTTTCTTGGGAGCAGACTCGCTCAAACGATTTCCTTCTGTGAACTTGAGACCAGTCCCATGAACCGGTCGAATAGATACTCGGCGTCCTGCGGCCCCGGGGACGCCTCCGAGTGATACTGAATTGTCATGATCGGAAGGGACTTGTGCCGCAACCCCTCGACTGTGTCGTCGGAGAGATCACGGTGCGTCACTATCACCTCGTCCGACAGACCTTCTCGAGACACCGCATACCCATGGTTCTGCGCCGTCACGTAGACCCGGCCTGACTCCTCGTCCATCACCGAATGGTTGCCGCCTCGATGTCCGAATTTGAGCTTGAAGGTTTCAGCCCCAAACGCCTTGGCTATCACCTGGTGTCCCAGGCATATTCCGAACATCGGAACCTGCTCGGACAGCGCCTTTGCTACGTCCACAACAGACTCCAGGAATACGGGGTCTCCGGGTCCCGGCGACAGGAGTACCCCGTCGGGCGCAAGGTCCATCACCTGATCAGCCGTCACGTCCACCGGCACAACCGTCACACGGGCACCACGCTTCTCAAGATTGCGGAGGATGTTGTATTTCACCCCGAGGTCGATCACGACCACATGAGGGCCTTCGTCCCGAGATGACCCGCCGTCCCACGCATACGTCTTTGCGGTAGAAACATCCGCTACAACATCGAAATCGCCGTACCGCGGCGCGGCACCAAGTTGCTTCAGGCCGTACTCGATATCTTCCCGCGCCGTAACCAGCCCCATCATCACGCCGCGCGACCGCAGCTTCCGGGTAATCGCCCGCGTGTCCACTCCGGACACTCCCGGAATCCCGTTTTCGACCAAGTACTCGTGGATGGTCGATTTGCTGTCTCGATGGCTCGGCAGATCACAGTCCTGTCTTACGACAAACCCGCGCACCTGAATCCTGCGAGACTCCCAATCGTTATCGTTCACCCCGTAATTGCCGATCAGTGGGTAAGTAGGAACCAGGATCTGGCCGCCGTATGAAGGGTCGGTCAGCATCTCCTGGTATCCCGTCATCGACGTGTTGAACACCACCTCTCCGGTGGCCTCAACATCCGCACCGAGACGCGTCCCGGGGTAGATCGACCCGTCCTCCATGACAAGGTAGGCCGCAAGTCTCTCCAGATGGGAACTACTCAACGATCACACCGGCCTCATGCACTACTTTACCGGCGTAAAGAGTCGTCACTACTCGACCTTTCAATGTCGTTCCAGCAAGTGGTGTGTTCTTTCCCTTTGAAAAGAACGCGGACGGGTCAACCGTCCACTCAGATGTCGGGTCAAGTACAACAACATCAGCCGGAAGCCCGGGTTTCAGCGACCCCAGGCCTGTGCCTCCGGCGGTCGGACCCAGAAAACGCGCCGGGGCGGCGGTCATGCGCTCGATCAAGTCTTCCATCGACAGCGCACCGGCGTGTACCGGAACCATGCACGACCCGAACGCCGTCTCGATGTTACTGATGCCGTGCGCAGCTTCCTGGTAGGTACATTCCTTGTCGGTCTCAGCGTGCGGCGCGTGGTCCGTGGCGATCATGTCGATTGTCCCATCGGCCAGCCCCTCCACCACTGCGGCCACATCGTCGTTCGTGCGTAACGGCGGGTTCACCTTCGTGTTCGTGTCGTACGCAACCGTACTGAGAGCGCCGTCGTTTGGGGTCGCTCCGCCCAGTCCGTACACCCACGCATCGGTAATGCTCACGTGATGCGGCGTCGCCTCCGCCGTCACCCTCAGCCCACGCTCCTTCGCCCGACGCACCGCTTCAACGGCCCGACGTGTGCTCAGGTGCGCGATATGCAGCCGCCCGCCCGTCAACTCGGCCAGAGCGATGTCCCGTTCCACCATCACCGTCTCGGCTTCGGACGGAACACCGGTCAGCCCGAGATGCGAGGCGATAACGCCCATCTGCATCTGCCCCGCACCAGCAATAGACGGCTCTTCGCAGTGGTTGATGATCGGCAATCCCGTGATCTGCGAATAGGTCAGTGCCTGTCGCATGATGTTGGGATCGGCGACCGGATTTCCGTCGTCCGAGAAACCGATCACACCGGCGTCCGCCAGCTCAGCCATTTCGACGAGCCGTTTACCCGCCCGTTCCAGCGTCACAGCGCCGATCGCCAGCACCCGTACAACCCCCTGATCGCGACCCGTCCTCAGGACGAACTCCACGGTTGAAGCGTTGTCCTGGTTGGGCTCCGTGTTCGGCATGGCGCAGATGGTCGTGAAACCTCCTGCCGCAGCCGCCCGGGTTCCGGTGGCGATGGTCTCTTTGTGCTCAAGCCCGGGTTCACGCAGATGCGTGTGGATATCGATAAACCCGGGAGCGACCACCAGTCCGGTGGCGTCGATGACCTCATATCCGTCAGGGGTGGTACCGGGCGCATCAGTGACCGCCTCAACAACCCCGTCCTTCAGCAGAACGTCGGCGATCCGATCTATCCCCTGCGCCGGGTCGATTACACGCCCGCCTGTGATGGCCATCGGTTTACTCACCGCCACGTGACCTCGCGCAGAGCATGTAAAGCACGGCCATCCTTATCGCCACCCCGTTGCTCACCTGCTCCTCGATAACCGCCTGAGCACCGTGGGCCACGTCCGAGCTGATCTCGATGCCCTCGTTCATGGGACCGGGGTGCATGAGCAGCGCCCCCGGGCTTGCGAGCGCGAGCCGATCAGAATTGATGCCGTATAGCTTTGAGTACTCCCGCAGGTCCGGCAGATTCCCGGAATCTTGCCGCTCCCGCTGTATGCGAAGCGCCATCACAACGTCCGCGCCCTCAAGCGCCTCTTCGACCTGATCCACCACATTGATCCCGGTGAACGCAGCGCTCTCGGCCTGTTCTGTCCCGGGCCTCAGTCCATAGGGCAGCAGCGTCGGCGGTCCGCAGACGGTCACCTCGGCGCCCATCTTTCGGAGTCCCCACACGTCAGAGCGTGCCACCCGGGAGAAATGGAGATCG
>CAUZKS010000028.1:0-12711 GCA_963580625.1 Dehalococcoidia bacterium
GGCGACCCAAACCAACAAACTACAGGCGGAGCGACGAGGATGTTAGCTGTTGACCTCATCTGTACGTACCGACCGCCAAACCGAGCGTGGGCGACCAACCAGTCCATAAAGAACGCGGGAAAGTTAAGCCAATTGGGCATAACGTCCGTTCGGGTTCAACTCCCTCCCTGAGCACCAGTTTTGAAGTCGATCGGGCCTCGGAAATGGAAGTCTTCTGTGGGGGGCCGTTGGACCCGGGTTCTTACAAGTGTCTTAAGCTTCGGAACCGTGCCTACAGGTGTGGAAAACCCTTTGATGAAAGTGCTTCCTGGCCTTTATTCAGGAACTGCGTTGCGCCCGTCTGGAAGAATTCACGTGGTGACACGGTCAACATCCGGAATCCCTTGTCCAGCAGGGCGGGGATATTTTCGCTGTTAGCGGGAATGACGACAGACTTGCCGGCATTCACGGAGTCTGCGACCACTTTGTCGACAAGGCCGCTAACCGCTGACTGCTCTGCCCAGCCCATCGAGTGAGATAGGTCTAGAGGGCCGAGGTCTATGAAATCTATCCCGGGCTGCGCCAGTATTTCCGACAGGTTGTTTACGGCAGTGATCTCTTCAATGATGCAGCCGGCCATCGTTTCCGCGTTCGTGTCCAGAGTCCATTGTTCTGGCGATCCTATGTCGAGTGCGTAACCCCCACCCCTGCTCCTGAAAAATATAGTGCGTTTCCCTTCGGGGTGGAATTTTGCGACGTCCACAACAAATTGAGCATCTGCAGCGGTGTTCACTCTGGCCACGAGGACCCCTTGAGCGCCGCCGTCCAGGGCGTGCAGAAGCAGTTCAGGGTTGTTCTGCATACGGGCGATGGCGGTCATGCCGTGTAGGTCCGCAGCACGGAGCACCTGGGTCAGTGCGCTTTCGTCGAACAGGTCGTGCTCGCAGTCAATGATGGCGAAATCGAATCCCAATAACCCTGCCATCTCCACAAGATCGGCGTCGTTCGGCCCTACGGTGATGCCAAACGCGGCACCTCCGGTTTTGAGTATTTCTTTGGTCCTGTTGTGACGCACCAACGACTGTCTCCTTGCACTTTACGACGGTTTAGGGCCCGACCGCTTTTCCGTAGGCCTACCATTCAGGTCGGCCGAAGAGGGGCCAATTCAGTGGCATACCTGTCCATCACCCATTCCATGTCCACAGAATCAGGAATGCCGAGTGTAGACGAACTCGTTCCAGATCGGTTTAGAGTCTTTTGGGGAGTCCGTTGTGGTGGTTCGAGGGTAATAGTCATTCGGCCCTACGGAGATCACGGAACTAATCTCCCGCCCGATTTCGCCCCACTTGCACCCACGGGACGCTTCGCGAAGTAGAATCTGCGGGCCGCAGCCCGGCGTTCTCATCCATGCAGGGCCGCAGATCGAGAACATCGCCCCCACTATTTACGGAGAATCCCCCATGAACGGAACCCAGTTCATCGCCCGCATCCTCAAAGAGGAGGGCGTGGAGCAGATGACATGCTTCCCGAGCAACGCCCTCATCGAAGAAGTTTCCAAAGAGGGCATCCGCCCGGTCATGTTCCGGCACGAACGTGGCGCCGTGATGGCGGCCGACGGTTACGCCCGATCAGGCGGTGGCGAGGGATTTGGCACCGTGATGATGCAGCATGCTGCCGGAGCGGAAAACTCCGTGGGCGGACTCTCACAGGCATTCGGAGACAACGTGCCGATGCTCGTACTGCCCGGTGGGTACCCGCTTGCCGAGCGAAACATTCGACCGAACTTCGCGGCCGTCAACAGTTATGGCAGCGTTGTGAAATCGGTTGAAGCCATTGACACACCGACCCAGATAGGTGCCGTGATGCGCCGTGCGTTCCAGGCTCTTCGCAACGGCAGGCGAGGTCCGGTCGTGGTCGAGATGACTACGGACATCTGCGCAATGGAGGTCCCGGAAGAGGCGATGAACTACACGTCTCCCACTTCCGCAAAATCTGCCCCATCCGCGGGTGACATCAAGGACGCAGTGAAGCTCCTGCTCGCCGCCAGGAAGCCGATGATCTGGTCCGGCGCAGGTGTGCTCTTCTCCGGTGCATCAGCCGCACTCACAGAGCTTGCCGAACTGACCGATATTCCGGTCTTCACGACCATGGAAGGTAAGTCCAGTTTTGATGAGCGTCACCCACTCTCCCTCGGCGCAGGGTCGGGTGCGACTACCGGTCAGGCAAATAAGTGGATCGTCGAGTCCGATGTGATCATCGGGTTGGGTACTAGCTTTACCCACAATAGCTACTGCCAGCGTGTGCCCGACGGTAAGACGGTGATCCACAACACGACGACCGAAGACGATGTGAACAAGAGCACGCCGTCCGATCTCGCACTGATCGGCGACGCCCGGCTCACCATCGAGGCCATGATCGACGAGATCAAGGGTCAGATCGGTGAGGGCGGCCGTGATACCGGCGTGGCTGCCGAGATTGCAGCCGTGAAAGCGGAGTGGATGAAGGAGTGGCAGCCGATGCTCGAGGTGGCCGATGAGCCGCTCAGCCCGTACCGCGTCATCTGGGAGATCGAGAACAACATCGACCAGGAAAACAGCATCGTCACGCACGACGCCGGTGGGCCTCGTGACGCCATGGTCCCGTTCCTCACAGCGACGGTCCCACACAGTTACATGGGCTGGGGTAAGACGACTCACCTGGGCTTCGGAATCCCGGCGATGATCGGTGCAAAGCTGGCCAATCCGGACAAGTTCTGCCTGAACTACATGGGCGACGGCGCGTTCGGCATGTCCGGACTAGACGTTGCGACCGCTGCCAAGGCTAACCTTCCGATCACCACGGTTCTGCTGAACAACGGCGGAATGGCGACATACCCGGGCGGATTCCCGGTGGCTCGCGAGCAGTACGACGTGTCGTTCATGGCCGGCAACTACGCGCAGATCGCGGAAGGCATGGGCGCCACAGGGATTGTGGTCTCCAAGGTCGCAGAGATGGGGCCGGCGATTAAGAAGGCCCGACAGTTGAACTCAGAGGGCAAGACGGTCTTGATCGACGTTCACTCCAACTTCGAGGCCAAGAAGTCCCGGTTCTAAAGCGAACTTCGACGCTGGTGGTCCGCCCCTGGGAAGCCTCCGGGCGGGCGCTGGCAGCGTGCACTGAACCAGACACCGTCCAAGGTCGTTGCAGCAACATCGTCGTAGGTGCGGATAGCGATCCGCCGTAGGGGCCGGGCCACTGCCCGCCCCTACGTTTGCCTCGACGGCGTGGCATTCTAATCAGTGGCAGGTAAGGGGACGAAGTGCATGCCATTTTCGAACAACCCGATTGATGGGACAAAGATTCATTACCAGGCCGCAGGCTCGGGCCCTCCCCTGCTTCTGGTTCACGGGTTCAGCGGGTCCCTGCAGGGGTGGATCGATTGTGGGTACGTGGACGCGCTGAAGGCCGACTACCGGCTGGTCATGTATGACGTTCGTGCTCACGGCGACAGCGGCCACCCGCATGGGCTGGAGTCATACACGCCCGAGTTACATGTGAATGACGCACTTGCGGTGTTGAACGATCTTCGGATCGACCGAGCCCATTACTTCGGCTACTCGTTCGGCTCGTGGATCGGGTACTCGATCCTCAAGTACGCGCCTCGTCACATTCTTTCGTTCGTTGGCGGCGGAAGCGATCCGTACCACCGCAAGAGCGCCTTCGTGGGCAACATCATCGAGTCGCGAAAAGACGGGTTGAAGACAGCTCTGGCGGTTGCAGAAGAGCGGAACGGACGGATGTCAGACGCCGCCCGTACCAACTATCTCAAGCAGGACCCCGACGCCCAGATTGCGGCGATCACGGTTCGGAGCGATACCCCCGGTTTAAGTGAAGGACTCGGTTCGATCACGCAGCCCGTACTGGCGTTTGCCGGGACCGAAGATGGAAACCATGATTTCGTCAAGAAGGCCGCGGGCGAAATGCCGACTGCGTCATTCGTTTCGTTGGACGGCCTGGATCACGGACAGGCATTCCGGCGCAGCGACATCGTCCTGCCGCACCTAACGCAATTCCTAACTGGCGTTGAATCGGCAAGGGCGCTGGTCTGAGCGATGCGGAATCGTAGGGGCGTATGGGGCAATACGCCCAAGGGAAGGCCGTTACCCGCCCCCTACAGTGCTCATGCCGCGGTAAACGCACCTCACCGGTTCTCGAAGGGCCGGCGTTCAAGGCGGTTACTCCCGCTACGCCCTACGGAGCGCTGACCGTTATCTCGTGCATCGCGTGGTGGCGGTTGTGGGTGTACGGGCGGACTTCTTCGGCCCAGCGGCCCTTCTCCGAGGCGACGGCCCACGCATCGCTACCCGTGATGGCAGGGTCCTCGACCTCGTAGTAAGCGATGTAGGTCGGCTCGCCGGCGCCTACCTCTTTTAGCTCGCCACCGATGGCCAGCGAGGCCGGCTGCTTTTTACTGCGGGACACGGAGATCACCCCGGGCACTTTCATCAGCTCAGGGATGTGCTCCGTGTCATACACCTCGTTGAATATGGCGTCTTTATCCGGATCGACATCCATGCTGACGACGAAGACATATCGGGTCTTGAACGGCATTTCTGGCTCTTTCCTCGGTTCCTGTAATTCTGAATCGAGTTCAGGTTCCGTCGCTATTAACGTTGTCAGAGTCACTGTATATCGATTACGCCAGATTGGCGTCGTCAATAGGCCACCTGGATTTCCTGTGCGTCGTTCTTGGCGCGAGACTTGTCACATATGCCAGAACGACTTCAGAAAATTCTCTCCTCGGCGGGCGTCGCATCACGGCGTAAATCTGAGGAGATGATCGAACAGGGCCGCGTCGCAGTTAACGGGGTTACGGCGACCGTCGGAGATCAGGCGGAAACCGGCGTCGACGTAATCACCGTGGACGGCCGGTCGATCTCGGCTCAACGCAAACGATACCTAGTGCTGAACAAGCCGCAGGGCCACGTCACGACGCTGGCCGACCCGCAGGGCAGGCCGACGGTTGCGGACCTAGTCGATGTCCCTGAGCGGTTGTTCCCGGTGGGTCGACTCGACTACGACACCGAGGGTTTGCTAATCCTGACAAATGATGGCGATTTCACTCAGCGCATTACCCATCCAAGCTACGAGATCGAGAAAGTCTACGTGGCCCGTGTTGCAACCCCGATCGGTCTGCGTGCACTTGACCTACTCAGGACAGGCGTGCAGTTGGAAGACGGCATGTCAGCGCCGGCCAAAGTCCAAATCGTGTACCGGGACCAGAGGACGGTCGAGCTGACAATCCATGAGGGTCGAAACCGGATGGTCCGTCGGATGTTGGCTGCGGTAGGTTCCCCCGTCACAGGGCTGATCCGCACGCGAATCGGTCATTTAACACTGGGCGACCTTCCAACAGGCAAGTGGCGTGAGATGACGGCGGTCGAGGTAGCAGGATTGCAGGGCGAAGTCACAGCGCCAGGAAGACCGGCACCAGCGACACGCATGAGATCCACGAGATCACCGAGGCCAGTTGGTCGAAGGAACGATGACCGCAGAGCCGGTTCAACAAATCGAGGCGCACGCAGCCACCGTTAAAGACGATATCGAGTGGGCTGGCGGAGTAATTCTCTGGATGGAGACCATAAATGACCATTATCCAGCGCAGGATTTTTTACGGAAACGTCGGTTCAGCCGGTGAACTGGTGACCTGGGCACACGACATGTACGAGGTGATCAGGGTGCACAGCCCGGAAATACCCTTCCGAGTGTTGTCCGACTACCAGAGCGGCAGGACCGATCGAGTGGTCGTTGAGATTGAGATCGAAAGCATGGCCCACCTGGACGCCACGCTCGAAAAGACGATGGCAGATCCGGACACCCAGGTACGATTCGCGAGCGTGTTCGGCCGATTGAAGAACCTGATCGATCATGCCGAGGTGGAGCAGTGGACCATTAGTTAGGCCTGCCCGTTCGATCACGAGGACCCTGTAAAGGTCGTTCGCGCCAGCATTAGGTATCAGTTAAGGACCGAATTTGGTGCCGAGGGCGGGATTTGAACCCGCACGCCCTAATAGGACAGCGGATTTTAAGTCCGCCGCGTCTGCCATTCCGCCACCCCGGCACACGATCCAGATTACGTTTGATTTAACCAAATGGCGATATCAAACGTTGCGTCCAAAACACTTTTGACAGCCAATATGACACTCCCAAGGTTCAGGACACTGCAAATATTGTCGCACTAACCCACTCTGTTGCATCCCTTAGCAGTTCAGGGCATTTATTTGGTGCTAAGGCAACAACTTCGCACCAAAACGGGCGCACAGCTCAAAAATTAGACAGCGCATGGATACACCCGCACACCCCCTTTTTTTGCACTATCCCTGCCTCGACTTCAGGCCCACGGCTCCAGTGAGTCGTCCCGGTCCATCCAGGCTAGTCGGGGTAGTCGCATTCCTGTTACATGACCATCGGCGTTTGTTACCAGCGCGATCTCTGGTTTCTGGAGCGCGGGCGTGTCAATCGCCAGGAAGAACGGGTCGGACTCGCTGGCAGGCAAGAGGCGGGCGCCGTTGCGGAATGCGCCTCTTCGGGAGCGCAGGATTAGCTCGCCGGATTCTTCCGTTATCTGGAGTCGGCCGTGCGTTCTTATGGGCCGGGAGTTGGTGAGCTTCCCGGGCGGCATCGAGTAGACGCCGGGGGCTGCTGCTAGGACTTTCGGGTCGAGCACCACATCGGGTAGCTCCGGAACAGGAGCACCAAGGACTGATCTCAAGATCTGGCTGTACACCTCGCCCGAGACGTCCAGCGAGCCGTTGATGTGCACCATCATTCCAAGGTTTCGGCCACGAATGATAGTCAGATCGGTGTTCCAACCGCCTGCGATTCCGCCTCCGTGCCCGAAGACGAACTCTCCGAACTGGTTGGAACGGAAGAACGAGAGGCCGAGGCTTCCCATTCGGTCGTCCGGGCACCACTGCGGCTTGAGCATCTCGGCAAACGTTTCCGAGCGCACGATGCCCGCTCCGTTGCGAAGAAGGGCCGAGGCGTATCGGGCCATGTCCGGGATGTTGGAGTGCACGGCACCAGCAGCCCGCCCATTCACGTAGGTCCACTCTCCGCGAATGTTGTAGCCGTCCACCGTTTCTCCGGTGTTGTCCTGACCGAAAATCTCGAGCTGGTCCATGTCCTCGTGGGTCGGCGCGTGATGGTAGCCCGTGGTGAGCCGTTTGGCCGGCCGATCGTAGTTGTCTGTGACGGTCATACCGAGCGGTTCGAAAATTCGACGTTCAAGCACCTCCTCGATGGTGACGCCTTCCGCGCGGGCGACGATCTCGCCGACAAGCATCCAGCCATGGTTGGCGTAGTGCCATTTCGTCCCGGGTTGGACGTCTATCGTTATGCCGTCCGGGTACTTCTCAGGTATCGGCGGAATGTCCGGGCCGTCCGACCACAGAACACTCAGGGGGTCGGCGATATCGGTCTCGGTGGGCGCTTCTCCGATACCACCGGTATGCGTGAGCAGATGCCAGAGCTTGAGGTTATCGCCGTGGCCGTTTAGCTGAAGGTCCGGCAGCAGATCGACAACCCGGTCGTTCGGCGACAACTTCCCTTCATCGACGAGCGCCATCGCGCAGAGACAAACCATCGTCTTGGTGATCGAGCCGATGCGCTGATGCAGGTTCGGGTCTTGGTCTCTGCGGGACTCGATGTCCGCCCAGCCGAATCCTTCTGCGTACACAAGGTCATCGCCGGATACGACGCCTACTGAGAGGCCAGGCAGGTGAAACTCCTCCAGCAGCCGTTTGGCGGTTTCGGAGATTCGTGCCGGGTCGATGGATTGTTGTGATGACATGACCACAGCCTACATGTGAATATTTTTGACGATCAACAATCAGAGCGAATGTCGGTGATGGAAACGCTCCCACCACAGGCAGTCGCCGAAGAGTTCACGGAACGCGCTAACAAGTCGGGCGCTACGCACAACGGAATTATGGTGGTGGCCGCAGTGCTCCCAACTGATCCCGTCTCGGCAAATGGCACTCCAGGCGCGAACGCCACCCTTCTTGACGATTGTAGGTTCGGACAGAACTTCGCTAGCGCGGCTCGAAGGCGTTCGCCTTCGGGTTAGACACGCCGCTCACCCATGAAAGTGAACCAGCCCGTCATTCCGAACGAATATGGTTTGACGGGTGGTGGTCCTCGATTCGGGGTGACTGTACGATGGCTTCCGTTTCCACGTCCTGGTATCGCCGGTAATCCCACCCTTTATGACCGGAGGACTCTTGACCCATCCTGATTTCATGGCCGATTTCTTCTTTATCCGACACGGAGAATCAGAGTCAAACCTTACCGTCCATGGCGGCCTCGCCGCAGGTTTGAATTTTGACGCTCCGCTAACCGAACGCGGTCACAAGCAAGCTTTCGCTGTTGGAGAACGGCTCGCTGCCGAGGGCCGGACGTTTGACCGAATCTATTCGTCGAGCATGGTTCGCACCGTCCAGACCACACAGGGCATGCTGCAGGGCATGGGGATCGGCGAAACAGCGTTTGAACAATCCGGCGACATCATCGAGCGTCAGGTACCTGAATGGCGCGGGCGGCCCGTCACCGAGGTCCACACTCCTGAGGTGAAGCTGCTCATGGCAGAGAGCGGCAAGTGGTTCAAGCCGGGCGATGGCGAGTCACACAGGGAGGTGGAGCGGCGATTCTCAAACTGGCTGGAGGACGAGTTGTTGTTCAACGATGATTTTGTAGGACGCCCTGGGAGGCAACGGGTCGCAATCGTCAGCCACGGACTGGCCCTTCAGGCGTTGTTCCACTACATCATGGGATTTAACGACGGGCTAGTCGGCCGGTTCCCCCTTAACAATACGTCGATATCCCGTTTTCGATTTAACAATCTGGGCTGGTTCCCGATCTCGATCAACGATGCCACGCACACAGAGGCCCTCGGCGACATACTGCGGGAAGGTGGTCGTAGCTGAGGAGGAGCGTTCTGATCTGTTGAGTGTGGCGTTCTCTAGAACGACATCACCCGAATGCCGGCATTTCGACCGCACCTAGACATCCGCCACGCCGCCATCTAGAGCATCCCATGACCCGCCTTGATAGTCGTCATCCGGGTATGGCCTGCTTGCGATCACATCTTCGTCCAGGTCGACCCCCAGCCCCGGCGCCGTTGGAAGTTCGAAGTAACCATCTTTGATGACAAGCGGCGTTTTCTGAACGAGATCGTGCCACGGCATGTCTCGAGCGGTTTCAAGAATAAGGAAGTTCGGAGCGGCGGCGCAGACGTGGAGCGATGCAGCAACGGACAAAGGCCCAGCGGGATCGTGCGGGGCGAACTTGATGTACTCGGTCTCCGCCATCGCTGCGATACGGCGCAGCTCGGAGATCCCACCGGCGTGGCAGATGTCCGGCTGAACCACATCGACAAGCCGTCGGTTGATCAATTCCTTGAAGCCCCATCTGAAGAACAATCGCTCACCAGTGGCCAGATCGGTGCGCAGGTTGGCGTTTCTAAGTGTCTGCAGTGTGTCCAGGTTGTCCGGAGCTGTTGGCTCTTCAAAGAAAAGCACGTCGAACTCCTGAACGGCTTCGATCTGCTTGATGGCGATCGTTGGCCGGGAGCGGCCGTGGTTATCGATCATGATCTCTCCGTCCGGTCCAAGTCTCTCCCGCATGACCCTGATTTTCTCCCGCAGGGCCTCCACAACGTCCTTCTCACGAAATGAGCTTTCACCCACCTGCCATCCAGCACACTTGTACGCCGTAAAACCGGCCGTCGGGTCCTGCGATGCCGGATCAGGCCTTAGATCCTCCCAGTGACCGTAGGCGCGCACGCGGTCACGGACCTGACCTCCCAGTAATTTGTACACCGGCTGGTTGTACACCTTGCCAGTCAGGTCCCATAGCGCCTGGTCTATGCCACTAATAGCAGAGCCGAGGATTACACCGGCGCGCCAGAAAAAGTGGCGGTACATGATCTGCCAGTTGCGCTCGATCTCTGTCGGATCTCGTCCGACGAGCGCCTTTTCCAGGACGTGGACTGAATCTTCGACCGCCCGCTCATGTCGCTCAAGTGTGGCCTCGCCCCAGCCATGAACGCCTTCGTCTGTCATCACCTTCACGAACAACCAGTTCCGTCCGCCGCCCTGCATCTTGAAGGTCTTGATCTCGGTGATTTTCATCTTGAGGTCCTGAAATGTTGGGGATTCTGGAGTTGCCCGGCCGTTGACTATCGAATCTGTCCAGATTCCTACGTCTCACTACCGATTATCGACTCGTAGGAGCGGGGAGATTGGATACGAATCCATGCGTCTGACTCAAGTGTCCGGACCAGGTTTTCATCCATACCGAGCGCCTCCGCAACCTCATTTGGCGTGGCAGGACGCCCATTTAAGACGCCGAGCCTGAGCACCATAACCTCTCGCTCTTGCTTATGAAGCGATGCTAGTGCGGCGTCCACGAACGCGATCGCTGCTTTGGCCGAGATGCTGCGGGAGTGGCCGTCTGCAGCGCGAAACAGTCGGTCCATCGTCTTGGTACGCCCCATCATCAACAATCGCGTGGAGGCGGCCGATTTCGCCCGGGCATCGCCACGTCCAAGGGCCGGTATCTGGTTACGAGCTACAGATTCAAGGCAGAGCCAACCGGGCCGTTCTCGCGACTGCCTGAGACCGCTCACCCCGAGCGCCCAGGAATCTGGGTTATCGCTTTCAAGAAGACCACGCAATACACCGATGGCGTTGCGCTCATTCAAGTCTCCAAGTGAGATCGCCGCCCGGGACCTGATCGAGGCGTCTGGATCTTTGAGTTCCACTTCCAGTCGCTGGACGCGCGCCGCCGTATCAGAGCCCAGCTCGCGTGCGACCCGGATGAGGTGTGCGCCTTCTCCCTCAGAGAGTGCCGCGCCAAGAGCCGCAATGTCATCCCCGGCCGGGGCTGGACTAGTATTCCCAATGGCAGATGTGTCTTCAGATTCGGCCAATCAGTTATCGCCCTCGTTCCCGGGAACATTGCCTGCACTACGCCGGTTCTGCAGCCAATTTCATCGTGAAATAGCAGGTTAATGGCAGTAAATATCGACGGCCGAGTCTAGCACGATACGGATTGGATCCCCGGGACATCTAGGGAACACTACTGAAGACTCAAAACCCGCCGTACGCCACTCCCCGGACAGATGAACTCGGGCCGGTCGCCTGAACGAAATACGGGTTTGACCGAGCGCACGGCCCGTCGTATCTTCGCTCAGTGCTGAAGACGCGCTCCGCCCGTCCTTAGATCGGCTCCGGCCGGGCGACATACGCCGGCAATTATCCAGATTTCCGCCCTTAGATACGAGGAAAACCCGATGAAGATCACGGGGATCAAACTTCGAAAATTGCACGGAACGATGGAGTTCCGGGGCGAGTTCTGGGAGGAGCGACTGATCCAGCCGCTCGACATTTACCCGGAGTACAAGGTCCAGGGTCCGGCCTGGCTGCCGAAGATCGACGACAACCACTACGCCATGACCTCAACTTTTGTGGAGATCGAGACCGATGGCGGCGTCACTGGCATCGGTGGGCCGATCGACGGCGCCCAGTCCTACATAATCGCCACGTCGCTGAGCAAGATCATCGAGGGCAAGGACCCGACCGCAAACGAGCTGCTCTGGGACCAGATGTTCCGAGCCTCGGTCCACGGACGCCAGGGCGAGACGATGATGGCGATCAGCGCCATCGACTGCGCCCTCTGGGACCTGCGCGGCAAGATCTACAACGCGCCCGTCGTCAGCCTGCTCGGCGGACCGACACGTACCGAGATCCCGGCATATGCCAGCATGCTCGGCTTCAACGTGGAAGACCCGACCCTGGTCCGCGAGCGCGCACTCGAGTACAAGTCGAAGGGATACCGGGCGCAGAAGTGGTTCTTCCGCCACGGGCCGATGGATGGGCCGGAGGGCTTCAAGAAGAACGTAGAGCTGGTGCGCACGCTCCGGGAAGCGGTGGGCGACGATGACGACATCATGCTCGACTGCTGGCTCAGCTGGAACCTGACCTACACGAAGCAGATGGCGGAACAGATCGAGGAGTTCCACCCGCGCTGGCTTGAAGAGACGGCCATGCCGGACCGCATCGACACCTACTCTGAGATCCGGGCCAGCACGACTATCCCGCTCTCGGGCGCTGAGCACGAGTACACGCGCTGGGGCTTCAAACGATTCGTCGACGCCGGCGCACTGGACGTCATTCAGCCGGACATCTACTGGGCGGGCGGGATTACAGAGACCGTCAAAATAGCGACCTATGCATCGATCCATGACTTGCAGTGCATCCCGCACGGCCACTCAAGCCAGGCGAACGCACATTTCTCTTGCGCCATGGTACCGACGCTCACACCGATTCAGGAGTATCTGGTGAAGTGGAACACGATCCACCAGTGGTTCCTGAAAGACCCGATCGTGCCGCAAAACGGCGTCGTCCACGTGTCTATGGAACCCGGCATGGGAATGGAGCTGGATCCCGACAAAATCGAGTCAGAAGAGGAGGTCGAGTTCTAAGACCTGTTGTAGGGAGCGCGTTGGGGAGGCTCGCTCCGACCGGATGCGGCGCCACGGTATTGGACGCGGCAACAACACGGGCACAAAGACAGTTTGGAGACAGATCCACCGGGCGCATCCCCAGAGATTCTTTAACTCCGGCTGGCTCCAGATGCCACCGGATCCGTTCTGCCCGAAACTGCCATGCCGGCCCTAGAATACCTGCGTGA
>CAUZKS010000029.1:0-12685 GCA_963580625.1 Dehalococcoidia bacterium
GCCATCCCTGAGCCGAGCAGGAACGCGAGCACGTATATGTGCCACATTTCGACCCAGCCGCCTATAACGATGATCGCCATGGCCGCGTTCAACAGCAGGCTCCACACCTGGATGATGATCAGGAGTCGCTTCCGGTCCCACCGATCTGCCGCGACTCCTCCGAATAACCCGATTAACAACATCGGAACGGCCCGTGCCACGTTCACACCGGCTACGGCGAGTGACGATCCGGTAAGTTCAAATACGAGCCAGCTGCGCGCAACGAGGTCAGCGTGCATGGCGGTGGCGGCTCCGACCTGTCCAAACCACAAGTATCTGAAGTTACGGTCGGTCAGTGACGAGAATGATCTCGACAGACTCGCCGGAATGAGGCGCGCCGCACCCGTGCGGGAAGCGGCTGAAGACTCACTATCTGCGATGTCGCGTCTGCCCAATTGATTTCCCGGTCGATGCCCACGGCAAAACCTCTCTGCCGTTCGAGCAAGAGACGCGCTGCAATGGCTGTGAGCGTGTGTGGCGGAATGGTACACCCGCGACGCGGGGGTTGAAGCAGCTAACTATCTGAACGCATAACGGGCAGAAATTCTTCACGCAAATTGCCGATTCTTGGCCCCGACATCGTTAGACTTGTCTCTAATCGACCCGCGAGTCGATAAGTGATATTTCTTTGCGAAAAAGGTAACTATTGCGCGTCTACGCGGCTGAAGTCGTTGGAACATTCCTGCTCGTGCTTTTCGGCACCGGCGCGGTCGCATCCGCCGTGCTCACCGGTGCACATCAGGGGTTATGGCAGGTAGCAGTTGTATGGGGTTTCGGCGTGACGCTGGCTATCTACGCCACGGCCACGATATCCGGCGCACATCTGAACCCGGCGGTGACACTGGCGTTCGCCATCTTCAGGCCCGAGAGATTTCAGAGAAAACTTCTCCCCGGTTACTGGGCCGCCCAACTGCTCGGTGGGGTGCTCGCCGGACTGGTCATCCTTGTGACGTTCGGGCCATTTATCGACCGATTTGAGGACGACCGCGGGCTCGTTCGCGGTGAGTCAGGCAGTGAACACTCGGCCATGGTGTTCGGAGAGTACTTCCCCAACCCGGACATTTTTGGCACCGATTCGGCGGCTCGCGACCTCGTATCCCCGCTTGCTGCGATGGGTGTCGAGGCGCTGGGTACCGGGATCTTGGTGTTGATGATCTTTGCGCTTGTGGACCCGCGTAACGGCCGGCCGGCCGGCAAGATGACGGCGTTATTTATCGGTTTCACCGTCGCCGTGCTGATCTCGCTTTTCGCTCCGATAACGCAGGCCGGGTGGAATCCGGCACGTGACTTCGGGCCGCGCATCGTGGCGTACTTCGCCGGTTGGGAAGACATCGCAATCCCGGGGCCGCGCGACGGGTTCTGGATTTACATAATCGGACCACTAATCGGCGGACCAATCGGGGCAGCCATCTACGACTACGTCTTGCGTCCTGCATTGCCGGAAGAATCCGAGTAGGGCCGTCGGGCTTTTATTTTGGTGATGAGAGCAGACCTCACGACGACTCGCATCTTCATCTCAGGCACTTAATCACCGATAGACTGTCGTGCATCACGCTCTGCCCTGTTCCCAGGCCCGGGGGTGGAGCGAAATGAATACCCAAAATTTGGGTCAAATCACGAACGGAGCACATCTATATGGGATCCCGCGGCGGACTGTTGAAGGAAAAACTTCAAGCCGGCGAAACGGTTATCGGTCCTTTCGTCATCGTGCCGTCGATGACCATGATCGACACACTCGGTTATGCGGGAATGGACTTCTGCATCATCGACTCTGAACATGGCCCGATCAGCATGGAGACGGCCGCGGACATGGTTATCGCAGCGGACGGCACCGATGTTGCGCCGATCATCCGTGTCGGTGATAACGATGAGCGACTCATTCTTCGTGCGCTGGATATCGGATCAGCTGGCGTACAGGTGCCCCAGATCAACGACCCGGATGACGCCCGGAAGCTCGTCAATTCCGCCAAGTACTCGCCTATCGGCGAGCGAGGGCTTTCGATCTTCACCCGCGCCGGTGACTACTTCAAAGATGGCGCCCCCGGCCATACAGATCGTCAAAACGAGGAAACGGTCGTTATTGGCCATATCGAGGGCAAGCGCGGGCTAGACAATCTGGATGAGATCATGGAAGTGGACGGCATCGACGTGTATTTCCTGGGCCCGTACGACATCTCTCAATCGCTGGGCATCCCCGGAGACGTACGAAACCCAATCGTCGAAGAGGCGCTAGTTGAGGCTTGCGGCAAGGCCAAAGAGGCCGGCAAGTCGGTCGGCTCATATGCACGTGACATAGACATGGGCCGGTGGCTTCTAAGCAATGGCGTGCAGTACCTAGCGTATAACGTGGACGCCACGGTCTACATGGAAGCCTGTGAACGCATTATGGGTGAGTTGCGGGCCTGAGTCTGAAACGCTGACGGATGGGACTCCGCGTCCCATCCGTCTAAGTGCCTAGAGCATGTCTTCGTTCAGACGAACTCCAAACCCGGGCGCGTCCGAAGGCGCGATGTAACCGTTCTCGGCCGTCGGCTCGCCGATCCACAGATCATCGCGATCGCCGCCACGCGTCCCCGGTAACACCTCCGCCAAGTCCATACAGCCAGAAGCCGCGATCAGATGGAGGCCCCACACCTCTCCACCACGATGGGGAGCGACAGGGATCCCGGCCTCAGCGGCGACATTCAGTATTCGTAAGCCCGCCGTGATGCCTCCGCACCAGGTTATGTCCGGCTGCCACAGGTCGAGCGCGCCTGCTCTTGCGATCTCGGCGAACCCGAAGTGAGTGAACTCGTGCTCCCCGCCGGCGATAAGGACAGGCGTGGCAACAGGACGGAGTTGCGCCTGTGCATCCAGCTCGTCCGGCGTACAAACGTCCTCAAACCAGTAAATATTGAACGGCTTCAGTAGTTCGGTCATACGCGTCGTGACTGCTGAGTCCCATGACATGTAGGTGTCGATCATCACTAATCCGTCGTCACCCATCGCTTCACGGGCGATGGTCGCACGCTCTATCGCGGAATCGTAATCGGCATCCTCGGTCCACCTGTGCGGGAATTTGGTGGCTGTGAAGCCAAGTTCGCCGTACCAGGGCTGGTCAGCCCCGGTGGCGTAGGAGCGGATGTTGCCCTTGCTCGCGCCACCAAGCAACTCATACACCGGCTTTGCTTCGGCCTTACCAAGTGCGTCCCACAGCGCTAGGTCCAGTCCAGACAGCGCCATGACAGCGACGCCTTTTCGTCCGTATGGCAGCGACTCCGCATACACGTGGTCCCAGATGGCTGATATATCGGCTACCGAATCCAACTCGCTACCAACCACCAGCTCAGCGTAGTGCCGGTTGACCACTTCTACGGCCGCCCGACCTCCTCCTCCGTACCCAAACCCGGTCACACCGGCGTCCGTCTCGACCCGGACAACGATCTGCCAGAAATGGGTGCGCCAAGAAGCAGGTACGTTGCGGTAGTTAGGGTAGACAGCTGAAACAGCGGTGATCTTCAAGTGGCGTACCTCTACGGTGATGCTCTGTAATCGCGCTCGGCAAATGAACCGCGCGGCCCACTGGAGATTTTGCATCAGTCTGGCCAGATGTGCTGGCTTATGAGACTTGCGAACACGGACATGCAGGCACAGCGATATCACAAAATAGGAACCTACAAGCAGCAGATCCCTATAAATATCTCCAGGCGGGTAACCCACAGATCCGCATGACGCCACCGAACCGGAAAGGACCTCTGGTCGGTTACTGCCAATCCTATCCCTGAGGTAACGCGGAGGTGCCGATAACCCATTCGGGCTATCCCGCGTCCCTAATCCCCTCGATCAATCGCAGTTATTATTCGGTGATTTCTACACGACGATCTGCCATTGAAAGGATTCGCCACGGTAGAGGTTCCGGAAGGACATAACCGGTGAGCTCAACAAATCCGTCACCCGTTATCGGACTACCCGCCTGTGTGCCATTAATGGACACTTTACCCTCCCAGTAGATCGCTGATTCTGGCCTCGTCGAGATGATCTCCTGATCATCGACAACGGGATAAATCTCAATGTGCAACTCTTCCTCGGGCAATCTAATGACCCATCCAGCCGGGTACTCAGCGCCGGTGTGCGGACTTGTCCAAAACCTCTCAGTTGTCAGCTCAAGTTCCCCCGGGTTGAGTCCGATCGACTTGAGTGAACCGTCGATGTCGATAAATGATCCGTAGAGAGCGTCAATATCTCCGTCGACGTTTCTCGTCTGGGTGACCATAAGCTCGGTCCCATCGTCCAACTGGATCCCAAACCACTGCCATCCGGCCGGATTCCCAAGCACAAAAAACTCACCCCACTGGTGGTCCATCCACACGTCACCACTAACTGTGAATCGTTGGCCACCGAGTTCCAACATTCCTCCAGCGGCCATACGCGGGCGCGAGTAGTAATAAGTCCAGCCTGTGGTGGGACCCGCAAGCCATCCGATGTCGTTATGAAGGGCCGGAAGCTTCGTTGGGGTCATCGATAGAGACAGCCTCACATCATCTGTTCCGGCATCAATCGTGTGCAGATCTGGGTTAGCGCTGAGACTCCAATCGGCAACCTGAAATCCACTCAGGCCCGGGCCGGATTGCGGCTGTTCACCTCCGGAAAAACGGGCCTCGTGAATGTGCCTGCCTGAGCTCACAGTCGTAAATCCGAATTGCGCCGCGTATGCGGGTCCTTGGCCGTTACCCGAATCCCCGGACGCAAGAGGGTCTAGCGACTGGAAGACGACGAAGTGGAAGCCGTACTCGTCACCCGATTCATCCTGCAGGTGACCACTGTAGTACCACCACTCCAGCCGGTTCTCGTGCGCGCCTTCGTCCTGCGGGAACGCGAGGGGTACCGGAGCCGGCGTCGGTGACAGGACGGCAGGTGTGGGTACCGGCACAGTCCGATCCGTGTCTGCACATGCGAAAGCCAGAAGAGCGACTGCGCTTATCGCTATGAAAGTAAATCGTCCCCTCATGGCGAAATATCGATGCGCGGCAGGATCCGGTCAAGCCAACGCGGTATCCACCAGTTGAGTGGTCCGAGCAACCGCATGATGGCCGGAGCAAGCAAGGCGCGAACGATCGTGACATCGACAAAAATCGCTATCGCCAACCCAAGCCCTATTGCCTTTACAAGCACAACATCCGCAACCAGAAAACTTAGCGAAACCACAATCAATATGGAGGCAGCACCGGTGATTATCCGTCCACTTCGCTTCAACCCCTCGGCGACCGATGCCGCGTTATCTCCGCTGCGCTTGTATGCCTCTGAGACGCGTGCCAGAAGGAATATTTCGTAGTCCATCGACAAACCGAAGATAATGCTGAACAGTAATATCGGAGTAGTGGCCTCGATCACGCCAATCGGCTCAAAATTAAGCAGACTCGCGAAGTGTCCGTCCTGAAAAATAAACACCAGCGCTCCGTAGCTAGCAAGGATGCTCATCACGTTAAGCAGTATGGCCTTGATCGGCAAAACCACAGACCTGAACAGAATGAGAAGTGAAAGATACGTGGCGATGATCACGATGCCTGCGACGATCGGGAATCGGCCGTAGAGACTGTCTACAACGTCCTTGATCTCGGCCGATCCGCCGTCCACGAACAACGCGACGTCTGGCCCTGGATCAAACGCGCGAATGTCTGAAACGAGGCTCGACGCCTCGGGGCCGAACGGTTCTACGTCCGATTCGACAAGAAACAGCACAGCTCCGTCCCTGACGCTGTCACGCAGCAGGGTTTGCACAGCCAAATCAGTCACGGCTTCCGGCACTCTATATAACGTGGCGTATGTGTTGGTATCGAGGTCCGGCGACACGTTCACGATGCTGCGAACTCGCGTCACCTCATCGAGCCCCTCAAGTGCTTGCCCAAAGGCGTAGAGCCGCTCTAGGTTGCCCGGTGATAGTGGATCAGTGTCTTCGGCCTCATCGAACACGTAGGCAACCGGGACCTCTGTCTGGTTCAGGAGCCCGAATTCGCCACGGAGGATGTCGAACCCGCGCCGCGACTCAAGCTCAGGCGGGAGAATCGTGGCGTCCACGGTGCCCAACCGAATTCCACACACCGGAGAGGCCAGCAACAACAGAAACAGGACGGTCGGCACCGCGACCATCAGTGGGCGCGCCATAACCCAGCGAGACAGGCTGCCCCACATGTCACGATCGGTACGACTCAGAAGTGACGGGATGACCCGGAAAGCGTTAACCCTCGGTCCAAGCACGCCCAACATCGCGGGCATCAGTGTGAGAGCAGCAAAGATGGCTGCAATGATGACGATCACCGCCCCGATGCCCACGGACCGCAACATCATGAACTCAAATGCCATCAGGCTGGAGAGACCGATGAGGCTTGTCACTCCGGAGAAGAGAATCGCAGCGCCAGCAGTCGCCTGCGCAGTAGCGACTGCCTGTTCCACCGAGTCCCCGGCGGCAAGCTGTTCCCTGAACCGGCTCGTGAAGAAGAGTGAATAGTCAATACCAAGCCCGATCCCGAGCAGGGTAACGATGTTCAGCACGAATACGGACATGTCCACGCCGCGTGAGATGAGAGCAACTGCCGCGAGTGCCAGTATTACGCCAACTCCCCCGACCGTCGCCGGAAGGAACGCCGCGATGAGCGTACCGAACACCAGCAGTAGCGCAATGGTCGATAACGGGAAGGCGAGTATCTCCGCCCGACGGACGTCGCGTTCACTGCTGAGACTGATGTCGGAGTAGAGCGACGGCCCCCCGGTGAAGGTCAGTCCCAGATTCCCGGGTTCAATAAGTGGCCGAGCCGTCTCAAGGAACTCTCGGGCATCCTCAAGATCCAGGTTGAGCCCGATCGTAACGTGTACCGAAAGTCCGTCGGGAGATACCCGGGCGGGATCATCCAGATGTGTGATAACTCTTGTTACTTCCGGGCGTGTGCCGATTTGAGCAAGCGCGGCCTGAAGATCGCTCGTGAATCCGTTTTCGTAGGCCCCGTAGGTGTCACTGCGAAAAATCAGCTCGAACGACATCGGGGTCAGGTCGAGCTTGTCCCGAAATACGGCGCGAGCCTGAGCCGATGGAAGGTTGTCGTTAGAGAATCCGCCCGGCTTCAGCGCGTTTGTAGCCCGAGGGGCAAGCGGGAGGGCGATAAGTAGCAGCACCGCCCAGAACGCGAGGACCGTCCAACGCTTCCGATAAATTGTGAGGCCGAGTAAATACATCAATGTCGCGTACCAATGTACGAGACGGACGGGGGTCGCGGGTTTGATTCGGGCAACCAGCGCTTTGCGGTAGACGTCACCCGGTGATTCCCGGGTGAATCCGCAGTTAGTTAAGACACGCTGCCGGTAATCACCGAATCCAATTCCCGAGTGTCTGTGCTGTCGTGACTCCCGGAGTCAGAACCGGATGGGTAGGTGACACTATTACCCGATCGTGTCAGTTACCTGCGTTGCCTGCGCTTGCGAACCTCTATAGCCGGCCCGGGTTCAAGGTCAATTGCGAAATAGAGGTCGCCAAGCGACCTCGTCGTACCGGCGCACAGCAACAAGTGCTGCGGCCATCCGAGGCGTCGACTACCCGCGCGCCTCAGGCTGTCCTGGACGGGAGAGGACCTGCGATCACGATGCCCCGAGCAACGCTGACGTATCGAGGTGCAATGTTCCGTAGAGAGGTAGAAGCCGGTGACTTCACCAGGACGTTAGGACGTCCAATTCCAGCACGGAAGAACCCGGCGAGTTAAGGCGCTCCTGAACGCGGCCCAGGTCGTGGTCTTTCAAAGCGTTTTACGACGTCCATTGGGTCGGCCGGCGGGCACAGGTATAATTCGCTACCTTACGCTGAAGGCTCCGCTTGCCGGGACCGCTCGGCACTCAATTCAGCTTTTTTGAGGCTCAACGTGGCACTTCTGCTATCGCGCTCCGACGTACAACAGCTACTTCCCATGTCAAAAGCGATCGATGTGGTCGAAGGCGCATTCTCGGAGCTCGCAAATGGCACCGCAGAGATGCCAGACCGCACGGTCATCACCGACGACGAGGTCGGAGGATGGATCGCTTACATGCCCGCGTACCTCGGGTCATCCGGCGCGTTGGGAGTAAAAGCCGTGACCGTGTACAAGGGCAATCCTGAGAAGTACGATCTGCCGACTACCCTGGCGACAATCATCGTTCAGGACAATCAGACCGGTAAGACTCTTGCCGTCATGGACGGCGGCTTCCTAACAGCAGTCCGCACGGGTGCGGTTACCGGCGTGGCGACGAAGCACCTGTCACGCGCGAACTCAAGTGTGGCTGGCATTCTGGGCACGGGCGTTCAAGCGTACACGCAGGTCACAGGCATGGCGGCAGCCCGGGATCTCAAGACGATTCTTGCGTTCTCGCTCGACCCTGATGACAAGCGCCGAGCTTTTTCTGATTCTCTCACGGCAGAGACCGGTGTCGAGGTTCGCCTGGCAAGCAGCACACAGGAGTTGCTAGCAGAGTCCGACATCGTTGCTCTGGCGACGACCGCTCCAAACCCGATCGTAGAGGCGAGCTGGTGGAAGTCCGGAGCCCACATTAACTCGGTAGGGTCGCACGCACCGGCCCTTCGTGAGCTAGACACGGCGTCCATACAACGAGCGAAGGTGATCTGCGACCAGACCCAGGCCTGCCTGCTTGAGGCCGGAGACATCATGATCCCGATCCAGGAAGGCGATTACTCGGCAGACCAAATTCACGGCGAATTAGGAGCCGTAATTAACGGCACGACGGTCGGCAGGGAGAACGATGAAGAGGTGACTCTGTTCAAGAGCGTTGGACTCGCCATCCAGGATCTTTCCTGCGCTCGATTGGTGTACGACCTGGCGGTTGAGAACGGCGTTGGCACTGAGTTCGAGTTTTAGAAGAGGGCTCTTACACGGTAAAGTGAGCGTAGACGTGAGACCCGGGCCTTTGAGGGCCTCAGGCCGTCGCACGGGTTGGGGTGAAGGCGCCGCCAGAGTCCGTGACCGTGTTGTCGGGGCGTATGAGAATACGCCCACCGCGGGCCACATCCGCAGACGAGTTACCTACAGATCAACCGCAATTTGCTGTCCGTCATAGGCGAGTTGTACGTCCAGGCCTTCTGACTCTTTGAGCTTCGCTAATTCGATGTTCGTCGGCTCGTGATCGAAGTCGTGCGTCATGTCTACCAACAGCGCCCGTTTTGGCCGGAAGCGCCGCAGTTGCTCCAACGCCTCCTCGAGGACGAAGTGGGAGCCGTGCGAGCGTGCCGGCCGCAACGCGTCCATAACCATGATCTCAACGTCTTGCATCAGCGCGGCCGTGGAATCGGGAATACCGGAGGCATCCGAGACGTACACGACATCGCCGAACCGGTAGCCAAACGCGGTGGTCCGTGGGCCGTGCTCGACATGTAGCGGCGTAATTTTAAGTCCGAATACGTCAAAAGGCCGTTCGTCGATGATCTGAAAGTCGAGTTTTGATACCCCTCCAGGCGAAGCCAGACTTGTGTCTACAAGCCAGTAGAACGCCTTTGAGACATGATCCATCTCGGACTGGCGCAGGTAAAGCGGGATAGCCTGCTGGACGTTGTTCGTCCAATCACGGAGATCGTCCAGCCCGCCAACGGCGTCCGCATGCTGGTGCGTAAGAATCACGGCGTCCAACGTCGTCACCCCAACCTTCGGGAACCAATCGATCGCCGAGTGGTAGAAGAACTTACCTACATCGATGACAACGTTCTTTTGATCGCCGTCCGGCGATCTATAACGAATCAGCAACGACGTATTACGACGCCGATTGTGCGAGCCGGGTAAGACCGCGTCCGGGCACACTTTGCAGGTCTGCGGCTGGCCCGTCAGGCAACTGACACGCGGCACGCCTTCAGACGTGCCGGTGCCGAGGAATACAATCTCGCTACCAGACAAAGTATTCGAGACGTTCAATCTTTGGACATGAGGACTTCGCCAGCCATTGTCTCGACGCGTTCGAGTTCGATAATCACAGCAAATCCATTTCCGTCCTGATCTCGGTCGATTTCAGCCTGGACGGTGCGTACCTTCACAGCTTCTCGGACATCTCCGGTCTCGTGAAGTGTCGCTTTCCCGAAAAACTTCCACGCCTGTCGGGTCGCTGGATTGCGGTACATCACGATCACGTATGGACTGGTTTGGATGTTTCTCAGGCCGCCGCGTTTGGCGCGTTCCCAATAAGCCAGATTTTGGCCGTCGTAGGCCATTACGCTGCCGCGGTAGCCGATTCCAGGCATGCCATCCGCAGATGCGGTGGCGAGGATACACGGCACTTGTTCAGCAAGTGCATTGTCGATCGCGGTCTTCATCTCGTCGGTCAGATCGATCAAAGACATCTCCTCCTTAGAGCGGACGCCAGGGTACGTTTCTTCAAGAATTCCGAATCAATCCCCGAACGATTCGAGGGCTCAGCGTTCCGGACATGGCGAGGGTAATCGTACATCGGAGTTGGCGTTTCGTGGCACGGCTTACGGGAATGAGCGTGGTTAATCGGTGATTGGTGTCACCATTCCGTAGACGCCGTCGTATCCGGATTCGATCTCGAAAGCGCGGCTGGTCGCCATCGAATACCCGGAGTGTAGATAGAGGTCGGCGACGATTCGTTGGTTGACCACGCATCGAGTGTATCGATGTGGCCTTCAATAGGGCCAGCAATGAAGAAACCCTGTTGTTTTACTTGTAATCCTGACAATGATGTTGACGGGAGGACCAATGCTGCTAGCCTCCTCTATAACCAATAATCAATGCGTCAATTCGAACGACGAAGCAGATCATCCACCGTTGGAGGCCTCGCCATGAGCGACTCAAGCACCGGGAAAATTGTCGATATCCGCCTGAACGTTGCACGCCGACAGCCGATGAGCGTAGTTGACAGCGCAGAAGTAAAGGCCGGCGAGGGTCTAGTCGGTGACCGTCATTCGAAAGCCGGAAGCGCGCGGCAGATTCTGATGATGGATCGAGCGATCATGGACGTGCTTGAAGTGGAGCCCGGTCAGCTCCGGGAGAACATCACCGTCGAGGGCGTATCGTTATTTGGCCTCGAGAAGGGTCAGACCTTGAAGGTGGGCGACGGGCTGGAGTTCAAGATCGGTGAACTGTGCGATCCGTGCGAGAACATGAACCACATCCGGCCAGGGCTGCGAGAGAAGATCGAGGGCCAGCGCGGCCTCTTTGTAACACCGTTATTTGACGGCACGGTGAACGTCGGGGACGAAGTCAGCGTGAGCTAGACCTCCATGCTAGGGACAAAACGACGGCGTGCCAAAACGCATCAGTCGCATCAGGATCGCACCCTCTTCCCCTCCGCGAGAGAGGCCCACGTACATCAAAGCGTAAAGGGGGCCCGACCCTAGTCGGCCCCGTCAGCAGCAGCCCTGACTACCCAAACAAACCTTCACGCTGGAACACGTCTGCGAGGATCTCTATGCCCTCACCGATCTCTTCTGGCGAGTTATGGCTGTAGGTCAGACGCAGGAAGTTGTGGCCATCTCGCTCGGCCCTGAATACCGGTCCCGGGTTGTACTTCACGTCGGCTTCTACAGCGGCCGGAAGTGCCGCGAGCGTGTCTGCACCTTCTGGCAACTCCACCCACAACATCATCCCGCCGTCTGGGGTGCTCCACGATGTGTTTGACGGGAAGTGTTTCGAGAGCGCCCCGAGCATCGAGTCCCGACTGGCCCGGAGGGACGACGCAACGTCTGTCACATACTCCTCCCGGTTGTCGGTCATGTACTGGTGGACGGCCATCGAGGCGAGGTGGCTGGGGGCGCCACCGAATCGAATCTTCCTGAGGGTCTCCATCACGGGTTCCGGCACGACCCCGTAGCCGAGTCTCAGGCCGCAGCCGAGCAGCTTGGTGTAGGCGGAGACGTACATGACGCGGTCCGGGTCACCCATACCGAGCATCGCCGGCGGGAGCGGATCTCCGTCAATCCTGAAGTCTGCGTACGACTCGTTTTCAAAGATCGGTACGCCGTACTTACCCGAGATCTCGAGCATGTGCCTGCGTCGGTTCAGGCTCAGGGTCACGCCCATCGGGTTCTGGTACACGGAGATGGTGTAGATCATCTTCGGGAGTTTTCCCTCTGCGATCACCTCTCCGATGATGCGGTCAAGGGCGTCGGTGTCCATGCCTTCGTCGTCGGTGGGGACGTGCCGGACGTCTGCGCCGCGCTCAAGCAGCATCTTTATGGTGCCGAGGTAGCTGAACTCCTCGACGAGCACAACGTCTCCAGGGTCGACGAATACGTCGAGGATGGCGCCGATCGCGCCGCCTGCGCCGCTGCTCAGGAATATGGACTCGGGGTCGATGCCCGGCGCTCCGCGTTGTCCAGCGAGGTTGCCGGCGATCAGCTCACGCATGCCGAGGTGGCCCTGAGGTGGCGGGTACTGGGAGAGGGTCTGACCGTCACGCCGAATAGCGACGCTAAGGGCGTCGATCAAGCCTTCTGTCGGGAACACGCCCTGGTCGGCGTAGGTGACGGAGAAGACGTATTTGGTGTCCGCCATGAGGCCGACCGGCATCTCAACCGGCAACGGCATGTTTGAAGAGAAAAGCCCTGAATAGTCCATCGAGTGAACACCCCCGCTCACGATCAACTCCTGATGTTGGCGCTTCTTGTGCATCACGCGTGTGCGCCGGGGAC
>CAUZKS010000030.1:0-12545 GCA_963580625.1 Dehalococcoidia bacterium
CGAAGTCCGGGGTGGCATTAGCAGGAAATGATCACGAATGCACCCCTCCCGGGACTGGTCTCATTACGCGATAAAACCCCGGTATGTGGCTTCTTGAGTTCTTCCAGAACGTGCTGACTTAGGTCAGGCGCCACTCCAGTTCCAGTTCGGACGTAATGTCCCGGAACCAGTCGATCACCTCAGGGTGGTACGGGATTCCGTTTTCCAGCCGTTCGATGTTGTCCTCGTGCTCCGGCAACCCGGCGTAAACAACCCGCTCATTCCCTGGCGCTGGTTTCGAGTCCTTCAGGGTCTTCATGAAGTGATCCATGTCGTCCTTGAAGCCTTCAAGGTCCGTGAAAGCCTCGATCTTGTAGGCCGTGAAGTGGTGCGTCGCAGCACCGCCAGATGCCTTGCCTTGCTCTGCCCGGCCTTTAACCACAAATCCAGGGCCGGTGCCAGACAGCACGCCGCAAAGGATGTCGACCATGACCGATAGCCCGTACCCCTTGTGAGAGCCGAGCTCACGTGTGCCGCCTACCGGCAGCATGAACGACTTCTCGGGCACGTCCGTCTCTTCCATAATCGGGGTACCGTGCTCGTCGGCGATCCAGCCCGGCATCATCTTGACACCAAGCCGCTTGGCAAGCGTCGCCTTGTTCCCCGCCACGCTACTCATCGCTGCGTCGAAAACAAACGGCGCTTCATTACGCGTCGGAGCAGCGAATCCGATCGGGTTCAGGCCGATCAACGGCTCCGAGCTCCAGGTCGGCAGTACATTGATTCCGCCCACGGTCATCGCCACACCGATCATGTCGTGCGGCAGCGCCATCATGGCGTGATACGCGGCGGCGCCGAAGTGTCGGCCGTTTCCGACGGCGACCGCGCCGATGCCCGTCTTCTCCGCCTTCTCGATAGCCATGTTCATCGCCAGCGGCCCGATCACGAGACCGTGCCCGGAGTCGCTGTCGATTGTTGCCGTCGAAAGCGACTCCCGGACGACCTTCCAGTTGGGCCGAGGGTTGATGTCGTCCGAAGCGAAACGCTCCATGTAAGACCGCATCATGTTCGACACACCGTGCGTTTCGATAGCGCGCAGGTCGGCGAACACCAGCACGTCGGCAGATTGCGCCGCGTCCTCCGGTGACATTCCTACATGCTGGAACATGTCCTCGAGCGTCGCCCGCATATGCTCCTGCGGGACGCGTATCGCGATGTCTTCCGGAACTCGAAACCGTGGCAGGACCATTTAAAACTCCAGTTACCAGCCCGCTCTGTGAGGCTCTCAAATTTCCTGAGGTACTCGAAGGGCAGGCGTATCACACTAATACCGTTAATTATCCGCGGTACGGATCAGTCGGCCTAATTCCCCGCCTGATCTCGGTACTCGACAAACCTGTCGTTAATGAAGCTAATCCCGAATCCTAGCGGGCTGCCGAGGTTCAGGAACTTGTAGCCCCAGTCAACCTTCTGCCGGATCTCCTCAGGATCTCCGAGTGTGGTGCCAATAATCTTGCCACTGCCCTCGGCACGCTTCGGCATCTCTTCCATGATCTTCTGGACCTTCGGGTTCTGCATATCGGTCATTACGCCGAGGGACGCAGACAGGTCCATCGGCCCGACGAGCAGTACGTCAAATCCGTCCAGAGCCAGGATGTCATCCACCTGGCTGTAGTGTTCTTCGGACTCGAGCTGGAGGATCAGAACCGTCTCGTCGTTCGCCGAGTTGATGACGTCTATGAAGTCCTCGCCGGCCAGTGCAGGCCACGTCGGTGAGATACCGCGGTTGCCCAGCGGCGGGTACTTGGCGTACTGGATGGCCAACTTCGCTTCTTCAACGTTATTGATCTGAGGCACCATCACGGCGGAGGCGCCGGCGTCGAATGCTTTCTTTATGTGCGTCGGATCGTTCCACGGCACTCGCACCATCGGAGCGATGCCCTGCTGGCGAAGAATGATCGGGATCATCTCCATGTCACGCGGGCCGAAAGGAGAGTGCTCCTGGTCGATCCATATGAAGTCGGCGGTACTGTCGAACGCGAGAGCGGCAGCGACACGAATGTCGTGGGTCGGGATGGCCGTGCCGAGCACGAGTTTGCCGTCCTGAATTTTCTGCTTTAGGGGATTCGGGTACATCGAAGTCCTCTGTTACGGCAACGCTGCAAATCAAATTTCGTGGATCTAAGGGAGGCGGACGAGCAGCGCGAGGCGTCCACGGGAACGGGGCGTCACGCTACTCCATCGAGGGGCGATGTCAAGGTTCCGAGCCGTTCTCATCCACCTTAGAATCGCATCATTCAGACGCATCCACTATCCGTTAGACACCGCCGTTCAACCCGGTCACATAAAGCTCCCCACTAAAACACTACGGATTCCGGAACCCGGGCGCAGAGATCTTCACCCGACCGTCGTTCGATCCGACGAACGGATTGGTTCTCCGAGACGGTGTATGAATCACCCTGTCGCGCCGACTGCTGAAGAATTCTCAAAACAGATCCCGGCAAGGCGGCCGAGTGGCCCTTTCCGTGTGGATCTCCGCAGTTGCCCCCCGGCTCCGGCTGCCCTGGTGTCACCGGGTCTCCCGGAAACGCGGTCGCGGAAGTTGTGGTGGAGGGCGTGCTCGGGGCGTCAGCCGGGATGGCGCTCACCACATCCCATGGTGAGCGCTAATAGCAACCCAAGACCCACCAGAGCAAACAACCGGAGGCGCCCGGAACGGCCACGCCAGACATCTAAGTCCGCCACGGCGGTCCGTGCAAGCAACGCCTATCTAGCCAAGCCAAGATACGGTACAGGGACACACCTGCCTACTTGACGGGGTCTGAACCTCTGAACATCGCGGGCTGTGGCATTCGACCGACCGGCACCTCGATCAACACCGGACGGTCGAGCTGGATGGCGTCGGCGACGGCTTCGCCAACCTTCTCCACCTCGTCCACCTTCATTCCCTTGACGCCGTAAGCCTCGGCCATCTCGACGAAGTCCGGGTTGTGCAGCTCCGCGCCGTACGTCCCGCCCCACATGTTGTCCAGGTCACGGGACACGTTGCCGTATGCGTTGTCATTGAACACCACCACCACGGCGTTGATGTCGTGCTGTACGGCCGTCGCAAGCTCCTGCGAGGAGTACAGGAAACCACCGTCTCCGGAGGTGATCACAACCGGCTTGTCAGGCTGGGCGACCTTCACGCCGAGTCCCGTCGGGAAGGCATAACCAAGGTTTCCTGAGTAGCCCGATGTAATGAAACTGCGTGGTCCGTAGGTCTTCCAGTGAGACCGGCTGTAGTAGCCGATCTGCGTCATGCCGCTAATAAAGAGCGTGTCGTCCGGAGTGTGGTCTCGAATGCTCTTAAGGATCGTGCCCTGCGGCTGCGTTTCCGGCGCGAGAGCGTCTGCTGCGTCCCGAACCGTACCAATTGTGTTTGCTGTTGACTCGCGCGGGCTGCCGCTGGCCTTCAAGCCATCAAGGACCGACCTAAGCGTCGCTCCTGCGTCACCAGCCAGTCCGTGCGCTGCCTCGTAATTGCGACCGATCTCGTCCGGGTCGATGTCCAGTTGGATTATCGTCTGGTCCGGGCTGATACCGGCGCGGACCAGTCGTGTGCCAACGGCGAGAACGACGTCAGCGGTTTGAAGATAATCAACGGTCGGGCTGCCGGGGCTCAGTGCCGAGCCGATGGCCAGCGGGTGCCGACTGTCGATCGCGCCCTTGCCCTCGGCGGTCATTACGACCCCTGCCTGCAAGAACTCTGCGACTCCCTTAAGCTCTTCCTGTGCGTCGCCCAGATTCACGCCGCCGCCAGCGAAGATCACCGGGCGCTTGGCTGACGCCAACATCTCCACTGCCTTTTCGACGTCTTTGGCAGGCGCAGAAGGTCGCAGCGGATTGCTCGCCTCAAGCAGCTCAGCTTCGCCCCACTCCTCAAGAGTCTCAGGCGGGATCTCGATCTCTACCGGACGAGGTCGCCCGGTCTTCATAGCGAGCACGGCGTCATGGACGGCCTGCGGGATGTCGCCGACCTGAAGCGCGCGTCGCTGGAACTTGGTGATCGGCTTGATCGCCTCCATCTGGTCGTTGACCTCGTGGAGCATTCCGACATCGCTGCCGATGTAGTCACGCTGCACCTGGCCGGAGATCATCAGCACCGGAGATGAAGCGGAGTACGCCGTGCTCAGCGCGCCTGCAGCGTTCAAAAGTCCGGGGCCGGGAACGACGAGCGCCGTACCGAATCCACCTTCACCGCCGGCACGGGCATAACCATCGGCCATATAGGCCGTCCCCTGTTCATGACGGGTTGTGATGAACCGGATGCCCGGCTCGTCTCGAAGGGCCGACATGATGCCGTACATCTGGATCCCGGGCAGCCCGAACATTACACGGACGCCTTCTCGATAGAGCGACTTTGCGAGTGCCTCGCCACCGGTCATTTGAGCCATTCAGGACTCTCCTAAAGTGATCGGCACCGAGTGTGCCGATCAGGGCTGCGCGGGCCGAAACGGCCAGACGTTGGGAATTTATTAGCTGGAGTTCGGCTATTCGGGTCTCTTCGGGGCCTGAGGCCGCTGGCCGAAGAACCCGGGGACCGGCATAGGACCTACCGGCACTTCGACAAGCACCGGTTTGTTCATCTGAATCGCGTCCGATATGGAATCGCCGACCTTCGTCGGATCCTTGACCTGTATGGCCTCCATCCCGAACGACCTCGCGAGCCGAGGGAAGTCCGGGTTGTGGAGTTCGGTGCCGTAAGCGCCACCCCATCCAATGTCCAGGTCACGACCAACGTTGCCGAATGCGTTGTCGTTAAACACCACGGTCACTAGGTTGATGTCGTGCTGAACGGCTGTCGCCATCTCAGAAACGTTGTACATGAAGCCACCGTCTCCGGCGACTACGACAACCGGTCGGTCGGGCTGGGCGACCTTCGCTCCAAGACCGGTCGGGAACGCAAATCCGAGATTCCCGGAGTAACCGGAGCCGATGTAAGAGTTCCGGGAAGCTACCTTCCAGAAAGCCATGCTGTAGTAGCCAATCTGGGTGCTGTCTGGAATGAGAATCGTGTCATCCGGCACGCCAGCCTGCAGGCTCTGGAGGATGTCCCACTGGGGCTGTGTCCCGGGCGCCGAGTCGAACACGGTCTTCTTGACATCAGCGATCTTGTCGACCTGTGATGGCCGTGAACCGGCCGACCTGATACGCGCCGCCAGTTCCTTCATGGTCTTTCCGGCATCGCCAGCCAGACCATACGTATTGTCGTGGCTCCGACCGATCTCTTCGGAGTCGATGTCGATGTGGATAACCTTCTTGTCTCCCGACACGATCGATCCGCCGAGACCTGCGAGCCGAGAGCCTACGCCGATGACCACATCGGCCTCACCGTAATACTTTCCCGCGGGAGTACTGGCGCTTGCTCCCCGGTTCATTCCGAGGTTAAACGGATTCGACCACGGGATCGCAGACTTGCCGTTGAGCGTCGTGAACACACCGGCCTGGAGCGCCTCCGCAAGCTCTACGAGCGCGTCGTGGGCATTTCCGAGACCGACACCACCGCCCGCGATGATGACCGGGCTTTTGGCATTGATCAGCATCTCTGCAGCGCTGTCTATTCGTATGGAGTCGGCCGCTTCTCGAACCGCTGATTTCGGGTCGAGCAGCGTCGCCTCACCCTGCTCTTCCATCGTCTCCGGCGGTACTTCAATCTCGACCGGTCGGGGCCGTCCCGTCTTGAGCTGGTAGACGGCTTCCTGCACTGCGGCGGGAATCTCACCGACCTCCAAGACGCGCTTGCGCCACTTAGTGATCGGTTCGATCAGCGTCAGCTGGTCGTTGACCTCGTGCAGCATCCCGACATCCTTGCCAATAAAATCACGCTGCACCTGGCCGGAGATCATGAAGACGGGCGATGAGACCGAGTAAGCGGTTGAAAGCCCGCCCGCTGCATTAAGCAAGCCGGGGCCGGGTACTACGAGGGCCGTTCCGAATCCGGGACCGCCACCCGCACGGGCATAACCATCGGCCATATAGCCGGTCGCCTGTTCGTGCCTGGTCGTGATGAAACGAACGCTCGGTTCGTCACGAAGCCCCGCCATAATTCCATAAAGCTGGACCCCGGGAAGTCCAAAGACAACCTCGACACCCTCGCGTACGAGCGATTTCGCAATCGCCTCGCCGCCCGTCATTTTCGTCATGAATTAAGCCTCATTCTGAACGGCGTCGCCCTCGTCCACGTGGCGGGGCGGTCACCAAGCAATCCGCCGGGAAGATTAGCACAGGAGCGAGGCAATAATTCGGCCCGTTCAGATCAGAAATGGATCAGATTCAGGACAACCCGCCCGCCACCTCTCCCGCAACCTTGGCAAGGAGTGTCTGTGCCGCTATCGCCGGAACCCCGGAGAGCCGGGCGAACTCGTCTCTATACCCTGGACCAAGCCCCATGCAATCCAGTATCACCACCTCGGGCCGCGCATCCGCCATAACCGCCGCAGCAGCTTTAATTCCGCCCTCGTGGTATGGCGAATCGACCGCCACCGTAACCGAAAATCCATCCCCTTCCCAGATCTCCTTCACGATGTCGATCTGGGACTCGATAGGTGTAACCACGCCGACGCGCCGGGAGGGTGCAATGGCGCCAGCAATTGCTGGCAACAGGCTGCCCGGATCCAGTACGGGGACGCCGATCTCAAAACGCGGGAATCGGCCGGTGCACAACAGCCCCACCGCCACGGCTCCATCGCCGACCAGGGCAGACATTCGATCTTTTACAAGAGGCGCCAGTGTGTCCAGTTGTATGTCTGCGGTCGATCCATCGGCAAGCAACATATGAAGTGGGTACCTGCCCTGTTCAGACTCCAATGCGCTGATCTCCTCAGGCGAAAGCCCGTCGAGCACGCCAACGATCTGGAACTCAACACCTGGGACGTACTCTCGGAACGCCGTCTCGAAGTCCGGCCGTGGTGTCTGCCCAATGGTCACGAGTCCGAGCATGTCTCTTCTCCAGAGTCGATCCAACACATCGTAGGGGCGAATGACTATCTGCCCTACACATACTCCCACATCCACACGTGGCCGGAGGCTCTCGAAGGGTGCCTAATACAACATTGCCAATCTAGTGGTGGGGCTTTCTCCGCCCGACCGGTTATTACCGTGAACCCTACACGGCCATCATGGTTATCGGTGTAACCAAGGAATACTTTTGTAACGTGCGACAGTCCGGGATATCCTTCGCCTCGGGCTCAGGATGGAAGCGCTCGACCACTTGAGGCCATTACCTGAAAACACTTCATCACCCACCAACCACCTCCGCTGCCACCTTCGCCAGCAACGTCTGTGCCAGCAACACGGGGCGTCTGGATAGCCGGGTGAACTCGTCCCGGTACTCGGCGCCGTGGCCCATGCAGTCGAGAACCACGACCTCAAGCTCCGAGTCCGCCATCTCTCTGGCTGCAATCTTTATCTCGTCGTGCCGATACGGCGACGCGAAGGCTGTTCTCACCGAGAACCCGTCGCGCTCCCACTTATCCTGCGCAGGTGCCATCTGCGAAGCGATGGGCGAAACGACCCCGATTCTCCGAGTACGGCAGATCGCCCCGGCAAGCGCCGGCAATAGCCTGCCCGGCCTAAGCACCGGAACGCCGCAATCGATATCCGGGAAATCGCCAGCGCAACACACAGCGACAGCACGTGCACCTTCATCGACCAGCTCTCGCGCTTTCACCTCTAAAAGCGGCGCCAGAACATTGATATCGATGTCACGTGTTGACCCGTCAGACAGCAGCGTGTGAAGCGGGTAGGAGCCGTCGATGCCCGCCAGATCGTCGATCTGCCGCACGGACATACCATCCAGAGCGCCAAGCAGTTTTATTTCTGTGATCGGCAGATGCTCACGGAAGGCCGCGTCGAAGTCAGGCCGAGGAGCCTGACCAATAGTTACCAGTCCAAGCATGTAATTTCTCCGAGCCAACTACTCGGCCTTAATTCACGGTCTCGGAAATCACCAAACCGAAACCGCCGCCACAGCAATATTACCGGGCGGCGGTTCCGTATTTAGCGTTATGTACAGCACTTAATTAGCTTTACGCCCTGTACTGGTCGATCCCTTCAGTGACCGGAGCAGGACCGCTCGGGAAGATCGCCGTCTTTGCCCGGTCCGCTCCTACCACGAGGATGTAGCAGTCTTCTGCCGAATCCATCACCGGGAACTCGATCTCAAGCCGCTGCTCCTCGGTCAAGTTCTCCAACCATTTCCATTTCTCTGCCACCCGGGCCTCGCCCTCAAGCGGCATGTACTGGATCATCTTGCCAAGCGAATGATTAGCGTTCGCCTGGATGAACTCTTTGGCCGCCTGCTTGGTGAATTCCTGCTTGCCTACAGGACCTGCGACATCGGGGGGCATCAGAATCAGGCGCTGAGTGTGTCCCTTTTCCTGGATGCTCTTTGTCCCGAACACACAGCCATATGCGAGGTTCTTCAACAGGCCCTCGGCCGTTGTGTTGCCCTGGTCCTGCTGGTCCAGTTCTCCGTCCGTTATGAAGAGGCTTACCGTACTCTCCTCACGTTTGAATCCCTGGTCTACGTGGAAGGGATCCCACGGGCTCATCTCTTCGTTCTCGGCGACGCACTGGATGAATTTCCGGGTCGTGCCGATGGTGTCCATGTCCATCTTGCCCGGGTACCAGTAGCCAATGTTCCGGAAGCACATTGCAAATGCGCGTCCGACGACGGTGTTCACCTGGTTATCACGCCCCGGTCCGATAGCCGAGCGCGGGTTGAATCCGAGCTCGTCGATGATCGGACCGTTCACGATCAGGAACGGCGCCTGTGGGCTGGTGGACATGAGCAACGATTTGCCGCCGTCCGCCTGAATATTCGAGATCGCCTTTACCGCGGCAATTACGACCGGGAGGTGTTCCGGTTTCGCTCCCGCCATAACGGAATTGATCGCAATCTTTTCCACAGTTGCGATGCCAAATCCAGGGGGCATATCACACACGACGTGGTCCGGCGGGAGGTTTGTGCCCCTGAGCATCTCCTCCACGGCTTCCCTGGTTGCCGGGAATAGCGGCAAGCCGTCGCCGAGGTCCTCGCCTATCAGATCGTCGTTCATGGCCAGAACGGCTTCGTACTTGTCGTCAGCCTCGTACGTCCGACCTGAGTCGGTCTCGATACCCGATACACGCGCATCGATCTCGGACGTAAGGCAGTCGATCAGTTCATCAATGACATCCACCGTCTGGCTTCGGCACAGCTCGTGCTCAAGGTTCCGATAGATACGAGGCACCACCACCCACTGAAGGGAAGGCATGCCAAAGGCCCGGGAGCTCGCAACTGCGTCCTCCACAAACCGGCCAGATACGATCGGAACGGCGGGGACACCAGTCTTCTCGATTTCGATCATGTCGTAGCACATCCACGACGCGCAGGTCCCTCAGTCAGCCGTGGCGCCGATAACGACGTCACTCTCCTCGGCACACCTCTGCCGTATGTGCTCCGGCGCCGGGTAGTTGTTCCCGTTGTAGAAGTTGACGGTGACGTTCTTGAACCGCTGTTTGATCAAATCGGCAGCGGTATTGAGCGCCACATCCCCACCATGCGTGCCACTCCAAAGCAGCCCCACGGTCAACCCGTCCAGCGTCGCAGGACGTGGGCTGGACGTGAATGAATTCACGACGCCCCGTTGCTCCGCTACGGGATTCTGTACCTCAAGTGTGTACATGCCTGGCAAATCTCCGTTCTAGCGAACCTTCTGATCATGTGGACCGGACGTATCCGGATCAATTTGGCCAAAATGCTATCGGATTTGGCTTGTGCGCGGGGGAGAGCTTAAAGCTACGCGTTCCGAATGTCGAAACACTCGTTCGAAAGCACTCCAGTGATGATCTCGACCTTATTGTGGCGCTCCGTTAGTTTTACCAGCCGTTCCAGAGTGTAATCACCCCATCGGGATGTTCCCGATTTGGGACGGCCACCGAGGATGAGAGTTGAGATTCCGGTAGCCAGAATCGCTCCACAGCACATCGGGCAGGGCTCGAACGTGGAGAAAAGCATCGTTCCGGAAAGACTGGGCGGATCGCGAAAATACTGATCCCACGACCGTTGCGTCTCAGGCCCCGGGAATGACGAAGCGTAGTTCCGAATCGCCATGGATTCCGCATGAGCTGTCGGGTCATGAGTGGTGTTCTCTAGATTCCGCCCACGCGCAAGGACCTCCCGGTCACGCACGATCACTGAACCGACACCCTGGTTGCCCTCATTCGCAGACTTTTCCGCCTCTTCGAGCGCAATCCTCATGAATGGCTCATACGCGCGACGTTCTACGATCTCTTTCGGTGAATAGTCCATTACACGCCTCACGTGTGAAACTCTTCTGAACCTAAATAGTGTCGAGGAAGTCGAACACCGATCGTCGGAAGTCGACCGGCGAGTCCTTGTGGATGCTATGCCCCACGTCCAGCTTTACGTGGGTGCAGTCCGATACACCAGTCCGGATGTGCTCCGCTGCGGAGTTACCAACCACACCACCCTGTTTCGGGTCCGCCTGAAGGAGGAGAACTGGGCACTTGACCTGGGAGAGGACCGTGCCCGGATCAAACCCGTCAAACATCGCGTCATCTATAAACGGATTGTAAGTCTCGGGATCCATTTTCACGGCCTGGGAGGCGTCTAATCGATGAGCCGCTGCGTCCTTATTCGTATTAGCGTCCATCCCCCTCACAGCCTCCTCGAATGACGGTGATTTCCGCAAGAAGTCACGGTTTTCCTCCATCCATACGCGGGCCTCGTCGGGAAACCCAGATGCGCTAGAAACGTGCGGGTCTTCAAGTACCGTGGCTCTAACGAGTTCTGGATGGAGCGCAGCGATACCCATCGCCGTCGCGCCACCCATAGAGTGACCTATCACGACAGCCGGTGCGCCTGCAGTAGCTTTAATAAAAGACGCCGCATCCCTGATTCTGGCCCCGTAGCCGTACTCACAGTCTTCGCTCCGTGCCGACCCACCATGACCACGGGCGTCCGGAACTAGTACGCGCCATCGGTGGGAGAGCAGTCCGATTTCCTGGGACCACGACCGCCAGTCACTTGTAAATCCATGGAGGAGTACAAGCGGGTCACCTTCTCCGACTTCGACATAATTGAGCGTTACTTCGCCGGTGTCATGCGAACCCTGTTTAAGCAAATTTTCCCCCATAACCCGGTAAGCGCCGGGTAACGAATTTCGCCTAGGTGCCGAGTGTTCAGATGGCTTGGAATCCCCGGGATGATACAGCCTCCGGGCAACCTTGCTTCTGGTAAACACTTGCCGTGGAGTCAGGCGTCATACATGATCTCAACTGATTCACCGATACCGCTCCACGGAGACGCCCTTCAATTGACATCACCCACAGGTTCCCGCCCCAAAATCCTCGTCACAAGACGACAGTTCCAGGACCAGGTCGATCGCTTGAATGAGGTCTCGGACGCCCTCGTTCTTGACCGGCCTGCTCCGGCAACCCCGGATGAATTACAGACGGCAGCAACAGGCGCCCACGGCATCTTCGCCCACATCACGGATGCCATCAACGCAGCCGCCATGGACGCGGCTGGCTCCAATCTCAAGGTGATCGCCGAGTTCGGAGTTGGCTACGACAACATCGATGTGGACGCCGCATCTGAGCGCAACATCGTCGTCGCCAATACACCCGGCGTGCTAACCGAGGCGGCGGCGGATTTCGGGTTCACGATGATTCAGACGGCAGGCCGAAGAATCGCCGAGAGCGACCGCTTTGTCCGACGCGGTGAGTGGAAGTGGTTCGAACCACTGGACCTTCTCGGCGTGGACATTTACGGATCAACGCTGGGCATCGTAGGCTTCGGACGGATCGGCAGCGCCGTGGCGCGCCGGGCGCTCGGTTCCGGGATGAACGTAATTTACGTGACCCGTAGCCAGCCGGAAGACGACCTCGGGTGCGAGCGTGTCAGCACGCTGAACGAGCTTCTTGAGCGATCGGATTTCGTGACGCTCCACTGCCCTCTCACCCAGGAAACGAACGGCCTCATAGGGACCGAAGAACTCAAACGGATGAAGCCGGAAGCATCGCTGATTAACACGGCACGGGGTCCGATAGTAAACACGGACGCCCTGACGGCGGCATTACGCGATGGTGAGATCGCTTACGCAGCTTTGGACGTTACAGACCCGGAACCGATTCCGGCCGATCACCCGCTGGTGAGGATGGAGAACGTCACCTTGGTCCCGCACATCGCATCGGCAACCATAGGAGCGCGCCGGAAGATGTCGGAAATGACGGTGGACAACATCCTGGCCACCATCGACGGGAAACTACCGCCAAACTGCGTAAACGCAGACAGGATCAACTGGGGCTAGAAACCCGCTTAATGGGTGCTGCCGAGCCCTCGCTGCCATGCGAAAAAGGCGACGATGATCGGGAATGCCAGGAATCCCAAGATGACAAACGGCATCGTGATCTTGATCATCATGTTCATGTTCATGCGGGACTCTTTCACACCTTCCTGTGGGGAGACGGCGGTCTGTTTCGCCGGGAGTCACAACATCATACCGTCCTACAAGTAG
>CAUZKS010000031.1:0-12442 GCA_963580625.1 Dehalococcoidia bacterium
TCGTTACGACATTTTCCGGCCGGGAAATCCGGGCGACTTGGAATCGCTCACACCAGAACAATTTCACGGGTTTGCCTCGGCACTCTTTGAGGGATCTGACTTCGACAGCCGTCAGCTCGACAAGGGATATTCGTTACCCATCAACCAGGCCGGTGAGACCGGATATAACCACCCGGCTTTAAACATGGGGCGGGCTCAGTAATCTGACCGCCCCGGAGCGAAAAATCAGCGCGCCCGGTAACGCTCTGCGGCGGCACGGGTATCGATAGCCGGCGCTGGCACTTGGAACGAAAGGCCGCCCATGTTGGCGCAGGGGAAAACGGTCTGGTCTGGCGTCTGTTCGCGTAGTTCAACGCCAAATTCAGTCGTGAGTGGGCGGGAGAAGGAATCGAAGAGTCCGTCACCTATGGCGATGGACTTCGTCAAGCCCAGCTCGGACAGTGATCCGGTGGTTCCGACCGGCTTGATTCCCACGTTTCTGCGCAGGAGAGCGCCCTGCGTCGCTACGCCCACCTGTGTCGCCAGCAACCAGCCCAGGGCCTGGACATCCGCCTGGCTCCTATCGCCGTGCCCGGGGGCCAGATTGTCGTTGTACCAGTCGAAGGGGCTCACGTCGTGGGCCGGGCCTCGTATGAACATACATCCGGCTCCATCTGAAGCTTGCGAGAGCGCCCAGCAAGCATACCCCGGGTAATCGGAGGTCCAGACTGCCGGTTCTGCGCCAACGACCGAACCCGGGCACCCGAACCCGAACACACGCGCGATCGGCCCGGACGCGCCATCAACGATCATGATCGGTACCGTCTCGTCTATTTCGTACTGCCTGCCGCGTATCGAGGTGGCTAAGTCCGGAAGGAGCGCCGACGTAAAGCCGAGCTCGGCGTCCTGCATACGGTCTGCGGCCAGTGCTGCAACCCCACCGATCTGCTGTGGAACGTATGCCGCATATTCGATGTATTCGGCATGATCGCTCTCCCATAGCGGCGGGGACGATGCGTTGCCAGACACTCCAATCCATACGAGGGCAGTGTCGAGGTCCGCCGCCGCCGACACGCGCCCGATGAGCGACGATGCGAACTCTTCACTGATGCCCCAAACATCCAACGTCACGATTGCGGCACGGACACCCCCTGCCTCCAGTAACAAAACCCGACCAAGCAGGTCGTCTGCCACGTTCGTCGCCGGTCGCGGCGAGTGTTCCGGGCCAGCGATATTGAAGCCAACGGGCGGCGTAATGACGGTCTCGGAATATCCAGCCCTGAGCAGTTGGCGGTCTTGTTTCTGGTCTGAGATCAAGAAGTACGTTCCTGTTATGGCGTGTCGTGAGTTTCCGCAGGAGTGATTGTATTGTCATCCCGAGCCCGGCCTAGGGATCTTCACCAACCGAGCAATCCAACGCGTGTGTGTTGCACAAGAACTGTCATGGGCCGATTCGCATCGACCCAAAGGGCGGATAGTCATTCGCCCGTGCACTGTTTGGGCGGATAAGTGCGGTAGAACATTCGATGAGATTGTCGCTCTGAGCAGCTTGCGACGAAGAATCTCGGCGGCGGATACCTGAGGATCCTTCGCCTCGGGCTCAGGATGACATGTGAATGTCACGCCATTCGTCCATCTAACATTTGCTCCTACGTTGTCTCTGACAGCAGCACCACTATCTCCGCGCTCACGGAGTTCGCAATGAAGCATTCCTCGTGCGACATATGGTGCATGGACTCGATCTGATCTGGCGCCGGCAGGGTCTCGCCGGAGAATGTGATCTCCGGGCGTAACTCCACCCGCGTTACGGCCAGCCGACCCTCGTCGTTGTTCTTCAGGTATCCGACAGCATCGTCCGAATACGTGTCCACAACGAACCTGCGTTTGGCCGCTATCGCAAGGAAGGTCAACATGTGGCAGGCGGATATCGAGGCGACAAACGCCTCCTCCGGGTCCACACGGTCAGCATTCCCAAGAAACTCAGGCGCCGCAGACGCACGAACGCTCTCACCTCCGTGGAACGACCATGTGTGGTCCCGGGTATAGGTCGGGTACTTGAAGTCGTCGCGATCCCGATTCCAGTTCAGCGACGCTCTGTGCTCTGACATTGTTCAATCCCCAAAGTATTGACGACGAGTCGAGTCTGGGACCAACTGGCCCAGTTACTGGCGCGATGTTAGCCTTCCGGCCTCAATCATCTCGGACTTCCATTCTCACATTGGCACTTGAGTGGTTCGGAGAGAGCTATGCCCCCAGAAATACAGGTCATTGACGAACGATTCCGAGGAATCGTTGATCCAGACGCCACGATCGAACTTGTTGCCGACGGTATGGGGTTCACAGAGGGACCCGCCTGGATTCATGACGGCGGCTATCTCGTGTGGAGCGATATCCCAAACGACCGCATCATGCGCTGGTCGGAATCGGACGGCGTGAGCGTTTTCCGCCAGCCGAGCCGTAACGCCAACGGAAACACGGTGGACGCGCACGGCAATCTTCTGACGTGCGAGACGAGCGGGCGGCGCGTCTCAATCGCTCGGCCCGGTGAGCCAGAGACGATGCTGGTGGACAGTTACGGCGGCAAGCCGCTGACCTCCCCCAACGATGTGATCGTCAAGTCAGATGGCAGCATCTGGTTCTCCGACCCCGACTATGGTGCGCTCGTGGATGACCAGGGGCATGGGCAGTCTCCGGAACAAGCGCGTAATCGCGTCTACCGGCTTGATCCTTCCACTCGAGATCTGACGGCGGTCGCAGAGGATTTTGACAAACCGAATGGGTTGGCGTTCTCGCCGGACGAATCGGTGCTCTACATCTCCGACTCCGGAGCCACACACGGCAACGATCGGCCACACCACATACGGGCGTTCGATGTAGTCGACGGCACACGGCTGACCAACAGCCGAGTCGTCTGCGAGATATCGCCGCACGTGCCTGACGGTCTGAGGGTCGATACGAACGGCATTCTGTATGTCACTTCTGGAGAAGGAGTGCAGGTGTTCACGCCGGAAGGCGAGATGCTCGGCAAGTTCCTCACGCCTGAAGTCGCCGCAAACAGCTGCTTTGGCATGGCGGATCGCCAGACGTTTTTCATTTGCGCCACCAGCTCGGTCTGGATGGTGCGGTTAAAGTCCACGGGCGCATACCCGTTCTAGGAATCACTCAATACGCTCAACGCAGGAGTCACGCATTTGGAACCGCAGTACGAGATCCTTTCCAACGCTTTTAAGACGCTAATCAACCCGAACGCACGCCTGCGCAAACTTGGCGACGGGTACCTCTGGACCGAGGGCACGACGTGGGTTCCTGATTCGGCCGAAGCAGGCGGCGGATATCTCCTGTGGAGCGACATCCCGAACGACCGAATGCTGCGATGGTCAGAGAGCGACGGGACAACCATCTTCAGGCAACCCTGCGGTTACACCAACGGTCACACGCTGGATCGCGAGGGTCGGCTGGTGTCCGCTGAACATGGCGGCCGCAGGATCAGCCGGACCGAGCTCGATGGCACGGTGGTGAACCTAGTTGACAACTACGAAGGCAAGAAGCTCAATTCGCCTAACGACCTGATTGTGAAGAGCGATGGGAGCATCTGGTTTACCGACCCGCCATACGGGATTTTGAGCGACCGACAGGGACACAAGGCAGACTCCGAGCTTGGCGCAAACTACGTCTTCAGGCTCTGGCCGGATACCGGAACAATCGAGATCATGATCGACGATTTCGACATGCCAAACGGCATCGCCTTCTCACCCGATGAGTCGATCCTTTACGTCGCAGACACCGGCTACGAACTGGACTCTCCCGAGGCATCGATACACGCCTTCGACGCATCTTCGAGCGGGACTCTTTCCAATCACAGGATCTATGCCAAGCCGACGCCCGGAAAATCCGACGGGTTTCGGGTGGATACGGACGGCAATGTCTGGACCTCGGCAGGTGACAGTGTTCAGGTGTTCAACCCGGCCGGGGAGCTGCTGGGCAAGATTCTGACGCCCGACCGGAACGCGAACCTCGATTTCGGTGGCCCGAACGGCACGACGCTTTTCATCGGCGTGAACGCTGAAGCGTACTCGATCGAGGTGAACGCCCAACGTGCGGCGCGACCCTAGGGAACGTGGAAGAGAAGAGTTCCATCGCTATCAGGCGAACACTAGTCTCCTGACACCGTTGTCATAATTACTGCGAAACGAATCAAGGATGTTGGATTAATTGGTGGGCCCTGCCGGATTCGAACCGACGACATACAAATTAAAAGGACCGTCCTCCGGAGACCAGATCAATATCTCCACTTAAAGGGCTCATCAGCCTAGAGGCATGTCGGGCCGAAAGCGTTGATAGTAGAACTCGAAGCGACCTCGTCCATCTGGCGTCATGCAGGTTTGCCAGAAGCCTCGATCTATCTTCGTCTCAGCTGGCCAGCGTTCCACTAAATACTTGCCAGGCCAAGGCGGATTTCGAAGTCAGGCTGAGGAGGACATAAATTGACTCCCCGAACAGGTAATCCCGCCAGGGTCCAACGCGCTTGTATTGCAGGACCATGTTCACGGCGAAACTATTAAAGAAGATGAAAAGTGAAATGAAGATGCCGTAAACAAACACGGGCGGCGATGCAGAAGTAGTTGGACTCCACAGATAAAGGGCGATTACCACCCATGGGAAAATGCCCACTACTACTCCGAACAAGTACGACATCCAGTTGACTGCACCTGGCTCCTCGTAGTGTTCCATTAACAGGCCAAACAAGATCATCGAAGCGTTGACACCAAAAATGGCAAGCAATGCGCCGACATCTCCAGACCCGGTGAGTAACGCGATCAGGACAATCATCAGCGAGGCGCTGATCGAGTACTCCACCCAGCGCGCGTAATTGCGATTACACTCGAGATTGTGCCGATACCAACGGAACACTCCCGGTGAGGCGATGATCCAGTGTGCGGCTGCGGAAATCAACAGAAATCCAGCGACCCCCCAAGCAAGTCGGAACTGGAACAATTCGCCCAGTGAAGGCGGTGAGGCACCCGGTGCATCCTGCATGAATGTAGCCGTCACCGGTAGGGAGAAGTCGTTCGCCAGTGCTAGAACTGCGATCGCTTGGATGAAATGAATCGCCCCCACCGAGCCGTTAAAGATCCTGAGACGTCGGTACCTGCGGTCCTGGGTTGTTTGAGTCGTGTTTGGGTTCGAGAACGATGTCGATGAAGTCACCCTGTAATGTTTAACTCACATCCCATGTCATCTCAACCTTGACTTACGACCGGGTCCATTTAGTGATCAAGTGTTTAGGCTTGATACAGAGTTCCACTGTTCGAGAAAGATATCGTCGATCTGAGTGGGAGTTACCGTTGATCTACCGCACATCAGGTATCTTGGCGAACGAAAAGTGAGTGAAATCACCACCGTGACTAACGATAAAAGCGCCGTCATAATCGGGGCTACCGGGTATGTTGGTCGGCTACTAATCGAACCCGTTTCCTTTGAGTTCTCCCAGGTCCGGTGTATATCCCGGCATCCCGAACGTATCGCCGGAGAGATCCCTGAGAATGCGACCGCCATATTCGGTGATCTGTTCGATCCGAAATCTCTTGAAGAATGCTTGGCCGGTGCGGATGTCGCGTTCTACCTGGCCCACTCCATGGACGAACATGCCAATTATGAGGAACTTGAGCGCCGGGCTGCCGAGAACTTCGTCGCCGCTGCTTCACAAGCAGGGATCACAAGGATCATATATCTGGGGGCACTTGCCCAGTCACCTCCAGAGAAAGAATCCCAGCACATAGCGAGTCGCAGGGCGGTTGGTGACGTTCTCCGGTCTAGTGAGATAGACGTTATTGAATTCCGCGCATCGGTGGTAATCGGCGCCGGGAGTATGCCTTTTGAGACGATAAGGGCTCTAGTCGAGCGACTACCGATCATGGTTACGCCTCGTTGGGTACGTATGCCGGTGCAGCCTATAGCTGCCGCCGATCTTGTCCGGTATCTCATCAACGCGTCGTCTGCCCAGTCAAAGGGTAGTCGGAATTATGAAATCGGCGGTAAGAACGTTATTACTTACGCGCGCTTGATGAAAATCTACGCGCGGGCGCGTGGCCTGCGCCGCCTAATGGTCCCTGTTCCCGTCATCACTCCCAGGCTCTCAAGCCTCTGGCTGAAGTTGGTCACACCCGCGCATTACCGAATCGGGAGAAGAATCGTCGATAGCGCGGCTCATAGCTCCATCGTAAGTAATCACGCGGCCAAAAACGATTTCGGATTCGACCCGATAACTGCCGAAGCGGCGGTCCGGCAAGCGCTTGATACTGAAAATTCAGATCTGGAATTCCTAGACGCCCCAGTTGTGAAAAACTCTCCAGCCATGAAGACAAGAATCGGGACAAAGTTCGTCGAACGTCGAACAATACCGGTGGATGTGGCCCCGAGCGACCTGTATAGAATCATCGGTTCGATAGGAGGACCAAACGGTTGGTTCTGGGGTGATTGGTTGTGGCGATTTCGTGGAGCGCTAGACAAACTGGTCGGTGGACCAGGATTGCGAAGAGGTAAGGTTGCAGCCAACGACGTCGCCGTTGGGCAGACTCTTGATTTTTGGACTGTGGTCCGTGTGGCCCCGGGCTCGCGAATCACGCTTCGTGCTGACATGCGACTTCCCGGTGAAGCCTGGCTGGACCTACGTGTCAGGAATACCGAACTCGGGGTGGCCATAGATCAAACGGTAGCGTTTGACGCCCGTGGTGTTTTTGGAGTTGTGTACTGGTTTTGCCTTTATCCCTTACACGTTCTTGTGTTTCGTGGAATGCTCCGAGGAATCGCATCCAGAGCCCGCGCTCTCACTAGCGAAGATTAAGCAATACACGGCGAAACATTAGTGGGCCCTGTCGGATTAAAAGCACCGTACCGTCCCTTACGGTAGTAGGCCGGACTAACATAATCACTGGTACCGCTACTGGAGGGCAGGTCAGGTGGACGACACCGCGTCAAAGATCCTCTCTCAGATGCAGCGCCGAGGTGTCCCGGAGTTCCTGTTTAAAGGAACAGCACTTGGCTACGTAAAGAGTGGCAAGACGACAAATTTCACAGCCATGATCCCGAAGGCAGCACATGTACATAGGTCGCGTTAGCTGCCGGTTAGCACCACGGTGGCGCTCCCTCATCTCTGTTCGTCTCGCCGGGACAGGTGTAATCGGGGGGTTCGGTCGACACCGCCATCTGAGCGTCCGGATCAACGACCGGTAACGCCAGCAGGTAGTCCAACAGATCACTGATTTCGGCATCCGTGAGATCGTCAGCCACGGCGTGTACATCGCCAGTTTTGAGCACATCTCCAAGGGTCGCGGCGGTGCCGTCGTGGAAATAAGGCGCCGTGAGCCAGAGACCACGGAGACTTGGCGTGTCGAAAGACGTGCCGCGGCCGTGGGGGTTCTTCTCCAGAGTCGGGTCCCCGGTACCCACGTCATGGATCTCTCCATCGACGAATGTGCCAGGAATATGGCACTGGGCGCAGCCAGACGCATAAAACACCCGAGAACCGGCGTTGAACACCATTGGATCCGTTTCGTGAGGCGTTGGGAGCGCCTTCAGGGAGTCCATGTAGGCCGCAAGAGCGTCCAGTCCCACGGACTTCCCGGCATGATCGGGACCAAGCGAATCCAAAGCATCGCCCGCAACAAGGCCCGCCCCCGCCTGGATATTACGAATGGTCATCTCTACATCTGCGAGTTCGTTCAGGTCTCCAGACCAGTGGATGGGTAGTGTCTCTCCAACGCCGAATAGAGCGGGCGTGTTGCGAGGGCCGTCAGGAAACCCCAGCCAGGTCCGCCGGTCTGGTCCGCCATCAAAGTGGCATGACGCACAAGAGATCCAACCGTCGGTCGACAGCACAGGATCGGCGGCGGAGTTGAAGATTTGTTTACCAAGCAGGATGTCAGGGTCGAGAGGAATAACAGTCAGATCGATGGTCTCGACTACGGACAGTCCAGCGGTGTCTATCACGCTGAGTGTGCCGTCCAGAACGTTGTTGACGTATGCCTGCGCACCGTCCGGTGACATGGCGATCCCACGGGGGTTTGATCCCACTACCAGATGAGCCACTCCGCGTTTGGTCTCCAGGTTGATTACGGAAACGGCGTCACTTCCGGCGTTCAAGACGAACGCTCGGTTGGCTTTGGGTGTGATCGCCACTGCAAACGGCAGACTGACCGGCTCGTCTGCCGTGTCCAGTGTGATGCGGTCTTTGGATATCAGTGCAGGCTCGACCAGATTTACGACGTTCACCACAGGGAACACGGTGGCGTCAAACGTCAGCGTCAGGTTGGAGACATTGGACCGGGTCTGAGGCACGTATGCCCGGGTACCGTCCGGCGATACGGAAACAGATTGAGTTACGTTGTTGTCCAGTCCTGTAGAGATGGTCAGTTGTGACGTAAAAGAGCTCGTCTCCACGATCGTAATGTCACCATCAAAAAGATGGGTGACGAGTAACCGTCCGCCATCCAGATCAAGCGCTACTCCGGACGGGAATGGCCCGGCGTCGATCTCACCGACCGTGGATCCGGACGACAGCTCGATGGACCGGAGCTTTCCGGTCCCGAACTCGGTGACATAGACGTTCACGCCGTTCGTCACAACTCCGTAAGGCTTTGCTCCGACCGGCCATAACGCGACTTCTTCAAGTGTGGAAAGATCGACTGCCGAAACGGTGCGGTCACCATGGTTAGCGACCAGTGCGTGGCCGCCATCTGGCGTAATAGCGAGCGTCCTCGGGTCATCGCCCACCCCGATCTCAGCCACCACTAACAATCTCTCAGCGTCCACGACGGACACGGAATCACTGTCGGGATTGACGGCGATGATGAATCGGCCGTCTGGAGTGGTAGCGACCGCAGAAGATGACTGCGGACCGACAAACGGACCGGGACCGACGGAGATGCCGACTGCGGGGACGCGTGGAAGGTCGGCGGTTACGGTGGGCACGGCGGTCGGCGCCGGGGTAGAAGTGGGGACCGGAGTTGGATCTGGCACGGTTGCCGTAGATGTCGAAGAAACTATCGGGTTGAGGTCACCGGACCCGTCGTTAATGCAAGCGGCGACAAGTGTGATCAGAACGACGGCCGCGGTTATCTGGATAGCCCGATTTCGCCAGTTCAGCATTAGTGCTTCAACTCTCTCGATCGGCGTTTGGAGGCATTTCCGGTACCCGCGCCCCGTGGGTCACCATGGCGGCGACAGCGATCGCCGACAACCCGTCTATTTCTCCAATAGCAATGAGGGTAATGGTCAAAGTGTCATAAAGACCGCCACCCGCGTCGAAATTGGTGGCGATCTGGGTCAGCTCTTCGCCGTTCAATTCCCACACCACCAGGCCATTTGTCACGTCGACCTCTTGATCGACAAGCACATTGCCAGGCATCGTGACGACAAGTCTCGCGGAGTTTCCGATCCATCCATCCGGCAACAGCGCAGTGAATGTAGCGTCGCTGCGGTCCATGAACCATTCATCCGGCGTGAGTGCTGACAGGTCCGTGGCCCAGTCGAAGTCATACGTCTCGCTATCCACGACAACGAAACTAAACGTACGGCCGTCAGGAGTTAACGGCCCGCCGCTCGGGAACGGTGCAAAAACCGGTCCTGCACTCGTCTGGCCATCGTGCGTGACGGTTAGCTCAACCGTCCACAACCCCGCCTGGTCCACCACGAAATCGTCGTCAGGATCGTAGAAGTAGCCGATCGCGTTGGCGCGGCCACCCAGTTTCCGACTGGACCCGTCCGGAGCGATGACCGTGTAATCCACCAGGCTGGGCAGTGTCGGCATGATCGGTCCAGCCATACGGAACGTGTCACCTGTCTCAAGGACAGCACCGGGCCGGACAGCCATCGGCACCATGAAGATATCGATCTCACGGCCGTGGGTGGTGAAAAGCGGCCCACCATTCGGCCCACCTCCTGCACCCTGGAACGGCGGGAAGAGCCGTGAACCCAGCGGGTCGTCGTCCACGGTGTGGACCCAGGATGAACCGTAGATCGCATAGATCCCTTCGTCCTCGACCGCGTCTCTGATAACCGCGCCGCCGTATATGAACTTGAACTCACCCGGCAAGTCCCCTTCAGGTCCGTTACCCAGTTGTCCGTGGTAAGCGTCGTCGAATCGCCAGTACGCGCCATTAATATCGTCGCCCTGGATCATCTCTCGGACGCGAATTCCCGGTCGCTCTGCGCTTCCGTAGACGTACGACCACAGTGAAAACTCATCCGGGTGTGATCCCGGCAATCCCGTATTTTCCGGACCCAGAGTGAGCGGCATCTGGCCGGTGCGGAGCGCGAGTTCCAACGATAGATCCCCTCCGGAACCCAGCTTCTCGGTCACCTGTCGGGCACGTTCAATCAGTGAGTTGTCGTCGTCGAATGACTGAATGCTCAGGCGGGTGATGACAGCCTGGCCTGGCCCGGGTTCGCTGCCGCCCCAGAGCACGTCTCCGGTGAAGTACGGGAACTGCCAGTGGGTATCGCCCTCGTTGTCGAACGAATCTACGAACGCCCATGGCCTCGCCAGCTCGCTCTCCCCATCTGGCCCCCGACGGCCACGTAGGGCGAACGGCGCATCGGGTGTAGCCACGACCCCGCCGAACCTCAACCGACCGACCCATATCCGGCCATCATCGGCGGTGTAACGGGAATCGATATCAATCCTGTACTCGCCATCCCGTTCAAACGTGAAGGTCTCACCGGCACCGTCCCACCAACCGTAGTTGTTGGCGGTCCCACTAAACGTCTGCTGATTGACGTGGTTGTCGGCGGCGACGTGTGTAACCGTGTACAGAATATTTGCCGGTACACCCGGAAGGAATGTGACCGTCGGGGCGATGCTATCGCCGACCTCGAACGGGGTAGTCGGGAGCATCGATGTTTCTATTTCGAGGTGGCTGGCTACCGTCACATCGTAGGTGCCGCAAATGCCGTGAACATTGCCGTTTGTATCGGGAACCTTGCCGTTCAAGGTAACGACGTAATCGCCATCGGTCGGAAAGGAGTAGGCGAACGTGTCGCCATCACCCATCAACTGCGGAATCTCGCGTAACTCCCCGCCGCCAAGTCCGAGTGGCTGGTTCCAGGCGGTACGAGGAGATTGAACGCCGTATCTGGTTAGCCGGGCAGGGCCGATCACGTCGATGACGCCATCAGGCCTTTCTACAGTCACCTTCAGCGAGCTGTCCGAGAGATTGGGATTCAGGGCCGGTGCTCCGGGCAGCGCCCGGTCTACGACGTCCAACATCGGAACGTAAGGGTCAAGGTGGTATGACCATGCGGTTCCGTACGGATCTAGCCTTGGGATTACCGCCTCATGACGTGTGGCCGATCGACCACCAATATCGAAAAGCCCGAGGTCTTCGCGGGCCACCAGCCCGCCGCGGGCGCCATCATCGACCTGATCCGCTAAGAGTGTGGTCGTGAGGCGCATCGGGTTGGGATCTCCGACAACCAACGTCGCCAGGTTTGGGCGGTACTGATTGGCATCCCGATTGAAAATATTTGACGGGCGCAGTCCCACCTCGGGAGGGAGAGCCGAATCTGTGAGATTCCACAAGTTCCCGGATATCAGGCTGTAGGTTCCGTCTCTCGTAGCCTCAGGAATATTGATGTCCAGTTCGAACGGGGCGACCCATCGTCGTCCGTCGAAGTCGAAACTGATCTCCTGATGACCGACGAGGATGCGACCTAAAGGTGTGCTCCCGAGGGTGCGTTCGATATGAAGGCCCGTCGGCGTCAGGAACGGCGAAACAAACTTTCCCGCTCGGCCTACCTGCCGTCCTCCCGAATCCCCAAGCATGGTCATTTGTAGCTGCAACTGCTCGTTGCTCGGCCGGTTAGCCGTGTCCGTAAATATCGTCACGGTGCCAGATATGTGGGCGCTGCCGCCGGGCTCGATATGGTCTGTTTCGAGCACACCTGAAATAGAGAACGGGGCGACAATGTCGTCACCACAACAGGGCTTGGCCCCGGCCCCGAAAGCGATACCATCCTCAATCGGAGTGACAGGCACCTGGATCAGCACGCCGGGCGAGATCAGGTTCTCATCAAACCCCTCCTGATCCGCATTGATAAAATCGCCGGTGGTGTCCTGTTTTACGAGGATATGCGTGCCCTCAACTGCCGCGACATCAGCGGCAAATGCTCCCGTCTCGTCAGCCCTCAGAACCATGAAATCGTTTAGTCCAATGTTGCCGAGCAACAGGTTAGTCAGGGGCGGGACAGATCCGGGGTTACCCGTTACTAGAGCTCGTTCCTGAGCAATATTGAACTCGACGGAGATGGCACGCGTGTCGGGCGTAGCCAGAGACAACTGAGCCTCCCCAGCGCTTCCTGCCAGTGCCGATTTCGTTGCGCCGGGGGGGGGTATGGTAAGTCCGACCGAGGTCTGAACATCCTCAAGTGTGTCGTGTTCGCCATCAATTGAACACGAGAAAACTCG